>NZ_JBSFNQ010000042.1:0-72019 GCF_053981115.1 Streptomyces sp. NPDC003691
CATCCAGGACGACCAGCTGTACCGGACCGTGGTGCCCGGGGTGCTGGATGTGACGCTGCCCGCGGACTGGCGGGGCATCACGGATGTGCTCGACGGCCACTTCCCGGGGCACCGGGAGTCCCTGACGGCTTTTCTGGAGCTGGTCCGTGACGTCGGGCTGTGGCAGCTCACCGCCCGGGCCAACCTCCACCGGATCGACGCGGAGATCGAGCGGCTGACCGGCCTGCCGCACGTCCGCAGACACGGGCTGCGGCCCTTCCGGGAGGTCCTGGACGAGTTCTTCACCGACGAGAAGCTGAAGTTCGTGCTGGCCTCCTACTGGTCGTACAACGGGCAGCTGCCGTCCCGGATGTCGTTCATGGACTTCTCCCGGATCCTGGCGCTGTTCGTGGAGACCAAGCCGTACCAGGTCGTCGGCGGCAGCCAGGCCCTGTCGTACGCCATGCTGGAATCCTTCCTCCAGGCGGGCGGCGAGGTCCGGTTCCATACGGCCGTGGAGCGGATCGTCACCCGCGGCGGCCGGGCGGCCGGGGTGCTGCTGGAGGACGGGCGTACGGTCTCCTGCCGGGTGGTGGTCTCCAACGCCCCCGCCACCACGACCTACACCCGGCTGCTGGACCCGGCGGACGTACCGGAGCCCGTACTGCGCGATCTGGGGTCGCGGCGGATGGGCATCGCGGCGACCGTGCTCTATCTGGGTCTCGACGCCCCTGCCGCCGAACTGGGCTTCACCACCGCCGCGAACTTCGTCCACACCGACCTGTCGGAGGAGACCGTGGCCCGGGGGATGCGCTCCCTCGGCCCGGCGCCGTTCATCCTGGCGAGCTGCTACGACGTCAAGCCGAACGGCTGCTCGCCGCCGGGGGCCACCCAGCTCAACCTGATCTCGCTCCAGTACACGGACCCCTGGGACGCGGTGCCCGTCGACGAGTACCGGCGGGCCAAGTACGCCTATGCGGAATCCATGCTGGAGCTGCTGAAGGCGATCGCGCCCGGGGTGCGGGACGTCATCGAGGAGGCCGAGGTCTCCACCCCCATCACCATCAAGCGCTATCTGAGCCAGCCCGGCGGCGCGATCTACGGCTTCGACCAGGACGTCGCCGACGGCTGGCTGTTCCACGACGACGACCTCAAACCGAACGTCCCCGGGCTGGTGCTGGCCAGCAACTGGGTGACCGCCGGGGGCTACAACTCGACCATCGTGACCGCGGCGCGGATGTGCCGGCGGCTGCTGGCCGTGCTCTGAACCCCGGCCCCGAACCGCTGCCCCGCTCCGCCCGCCCGTACCGCTCCGTACCGCTCCGTACCGCTCCCGTCCTGGCCGCTCAGGGAACGAGGTCCGATATGTCACCGTCCATCAATCCACTCGCCCGGCTCTTCGACGGCGCCGACGACGTCGTCGCGGAGATCGAACGGCGGGCCGGGGCCGCGGCGGACGCGGGCGCGCGCCATCCGGACGACGCCTGGGCGGAGGCCGCCGCCTACCACCCGAAGGACCTCGCGCTGACCGTCTCCGAGGTCGTCGACGAGACCCCGACGGCGAAGACGCTCCGGCTGCGGGCCACCGGCGGCGGACCGCTGCCGTCCTTCCTCGCCGGGCAGTACATCAGTCTGACCGTACGGATCGGGGAGCTGGTCACCAGCCGGGCGTTCTCCATCTCCTCCTCGCCCGCCGACCGGGACCACTGGGACCTGACCGTCCGGCGGCTGCGGGGCGGGCTGGTCAGCAACCATCTGCTCGACACCACGGCCCCGGGGGACGAGTTCACCAGCGACGGGCCCATCGGGACCTTCTTCCACGACCCCCTCTTCCACGGCGACGACGTGGTGTTCCTGGCGGGCGGCTCCGGGGTCGCGCCCGCGATGAGCATGATCCGCGACATCCTGGACCACGGGCTGAACCGCCGGATGACCCTGGTGTACGGCTCCCGGCGGGCCGATGACGTGATCTTCCGCGAGGAGCTGGACCGGATCGCGCGGGAGCGGCCCGACGTGCTGACGGTCCACCATGTCTTCGCGGAGCCGGACCCGGGCGGTACCGGGACCCCGGGGCCGCTGGACGCCGCGCTGATCGACAAGCTGGTGGGCCCGCTGAACGGCCGGATGACCTATCTGTGCGGACCGCCCGGCCGGTACGCCCCGCTGGTGGCGCAGTTGCGTTCGCTGGGCCAGCCCCGCCGCCGGATCAGACTGGAGGCCAACAGCGTCGCCCTGCCGCCGCCCGCCGACCCCCGCTGGCCGGCCGGGGCCGATCCGGCGGGCACGGTCACCGTCACCGCCGGGGGCCGCAGCTTCCGGGTGCCCCGCGGCCGGCCGCTGCTGGACTCCCTGGAGGAGAACGGGCTCCGGCCGCAGGCGTCGTGCCGCTCGGGCGAGTGCGCGCTCTGCCGGGTCAGGGTCTGCTCCGGGCAGGTCTTCCACGCCGAGGAGGCGAAGCTGCGCCGCTCGGACCGCGATTTCGGATACGCACACGCGTGCGTTTCCTATCCTCTGGAAGATCTGGAAATCGACTTCTGATAAAAGGCTAAAAAACAACTGCATACCGCTTGGTATCCCCGGTGGAATATGCTTTGCTGGACTTCCGGCCGGAAGTGAATCGGGGAACGGACCATCTTCCCTTTCAGATTCCTCCGATCTCCCCGAGGGGACTCCGCAAGGGAACTCCTCAAAGGAACTCCGCAAAGGACTTCCAAAGGAATTTTCAACGGTAGTCCCCACTGCGCCAAAAATCATCGACAGGAGGCTTATCCATGTCCTCTGATCTGCGCAAAGTCATTATCGACGCCCTGCGTGACATGCATTTCGAGGTGGGCTCGATCACCGATGAGACCCCGCTCGGCGACGGCGGCCTCGAACTGGAATCCCTCTCCATCGCGGAGCTGGTGATGCAGCTCGACAACCAGGGCGTCGCCTTCTCCGACGAGGAGATGGAGACCCTGCCGGGCCTGACCTTCGGCGAATTCGTCGCCGAGGCCGCCCGCCGTTCGGCCGGATAGCGCGCCGGGCCGCCGGGGCGTGCCGGCCGGGGCATACGGCCCGTGACGTACGGCCCGGAGGGCTCGGCGGGACGGCATTCGACAGCACGGGACTCGACGGGACGGACGAAGGAGAGACGACGATGCCAGAGCCGGCGGGCGCGATCTGTGTCGTGGGCCTCGGTCCGCGCGGGCTCGCGGTGTTCGAGCGGCTGTGCGCCAACCACCCCGCGGGGCGGCCCCTGTCGGTCCATGTCGTCGACCCGTACCCGCCGGGGCCGGGCCGGACCTGGCGTACCGGGCAGTCGCCGCATCTGCTGATGAACACGGTGACCTCCCAGGTCAGCCAGTTCACCGACGACAGCGTGCCGTGCGCGGGCCCGGTCCGGCCCGGGCCCAGCCTCCACGACTGGCTCCACCGGCCCGGCGCCGGGGACCGGGACGGCAGCGGGGCCCGGACGGCGTCCGGCGGCCCCGGACCCGGCTGGGCCGGCCCGGAGGCCCCCGGCCCCGACGACTACCCCTCCCGGGCCCAGTACGGCCGCTATCTGGAGTGGGTGTTCGCCCGGCTCGTCGCCACCGCCCCGGCCGGGCTGACCGTCACCGTCCACCGGGCCACCGCCGTCGCCCTCGACGGCGCCCCCGGCGGCCAGTGCCTCACCCTCGACGACGGCTCCCGGCTCACCGGACTCGACGCCGTGGTCCTCACCCTGGGCCACGGACCCGCCGGGCTCTCCGAAGAGGAGGAGCAGCTCGCGGCGTACGCCCGGGAGCACGGGCTGCGCTACCACCCGCCCGCCAACCCGGCCGACCTGGAAGGCGCCCTGGAGGCCGTCGGGTCCGGGGAACCGGTCGCCCTGCGCGGCCTGGGGCTGGTGTTCTTCGATGTGATGGCGCTGCTGACGGAGGGCCGCGGCGGCAAGTACGTGCCGTCCCCCGGGCCCGACGGCGGGCTCCAGTATCTGCCGTCGGGGCACGAGCCGGTGCTGTACGCGGGCTCCCGGCGCGGGGTGCCGTACCAGTCCCGCGGCGAGAACCAGAAGGGCGCGGCCGGGCGGCACGAACCGCTCTTCCTCACCCTCGACGCGGTCCGCCGGATCCGCGCCGCTCCCGGGGCGACCTTCCGGGAGGACGTCTGGCCGCTGCTCTCCGCGGAGGTGGCGACCGTCTACCACCGGGCGCTGGTCGCCCAGTGGGCCGACGGGCCCACCGCCGACCGCTTCCTGGCCGAGTATCTGGCGGCGCCCGCCGCCGGGCGGACCGCCGTACTGCGCCGCTACGGGGTCCGGGCGCAGGACGAGTGGAAGTGGGAGCGGGTGGAACGCCCCTGGGGGCGGCGGATCTTCACGGACCCCGGGAAGTTCAACCGCTGGCTCGCCGCGCATCTCCGGGAGGACGTCCGGCACGCCCGCGGCGGCAATCTCGACGATCCGCTGAAGGCCGCACTCGACGTCCTGCGGGACCTGCGCAACGAGGTCCGGCTGGCGATCGACCACGGGGGCGTCACCGGCACCTCGTACCGCGACGAGGTCGTCCGCTGGTTCACCCCGCTCAACGCCTATCTCTCCATCGGGCCGCCGCCGTCGCGGGCCGCGGAGATGGCGGCCCTGATCGACTGCGGGCTGCTCACCGTCGTCGGCCCCCGGACCCGGGTGCGCCGGGACCCCGGCGGAGCCGGTTTCCTGTTCGGCTCCGACGCGGTGCCGGGCTCCCAGATCCGGGCAACCACCCTGGTGGAGGCCCGGATCCCCGATCCCGACCTGCGGCGCAGTACGGATCCGCTGCTGCGGCACCTACTGGCGACCGGGGGGTGCCGGCCCTACCGGATCCCGGACCCGGAGCCGGACCCGGCCGCGGACCCGGCCGCCGGGAGCGGTGGCGGGTACGAGACCGGCGGTCTTGAGGTCACCCCGCGGCCCTACCGGGTGGTGGACGCCGCGGGGGTGCCCCATCCGCGCCGGTTCGCCTTCGGCGTCCCGACGGAGAACGTGCACTGGGCCACCGCGGCCGGGATACGCCCCGGGGTGGGCTCGGTGATCCTGGAGGACGCGGATGCGGTGGCCCGGGCGGTGCTGGGCTTATGAGCGGGGTGGGGCAACTCGTCGCAAGGACCCTTGCGGGGGAGAGCCTCCGGGCCGCGGGGAGTGCCGTGACCGGCGGGGACGGTATGCCGACCACAGGCCGCCCGTGGCTGTTCGCGCAGTTCCTCGCGCCCCTAAATGCCCTCGCCCGCAGCGGTCTTCCGACAGATTCCGCCCCCTGTGTCCGAAGGCAACGGGACCCCCAGCGCCCCCGGCCGCCCGAGGGATCCCCAGCGCCCCGGACGCCCCCTGCCCGTACCGGCCCGGCCGGGTCGGGGCCGACCAATCCGACCGCTCCCGGAGGGAGTTCCGCAGTGGACACGATCACCGGAGCAGAGTCCGAGCTCGCCGGGCTGCCGTTCTACGACGACGGGCACCGGCGCCTGGCGCGGGAGATCGGGGTCTGGTGCGACAGTTACCGGGATCTGTGGGACACCGTGCGCCGGACCGACCCCGACGAGGCGGGGCGACGCCTCGTCGGGGTGCTCGGTGAGGACGGCTGGCTGGCCGGGCTGGACCCGGATGCCGCGCCCTCCGGGCTGCCCGGTGACATCCGGGCCCTCGGCCTGGCCCGGGAGGCCCTCGCCTACACCGAGGACCTGGCGGACTTCGCGTACTCCATCCAGTCCCTGGCCGCGACCCCGGTGATCCGGCACGGCACGCCCGAGCAGCGGAAGCGGTTCCTGCCCGCGATGGCGGACGGCTCGCTGATCGGCGCCTTCGCGGTCTCCGAGAAGGAGGCCGGTTCGGATCTGGCGGCGGTCGCGCTGGCCGCCCGGCGCACCGGCGGCGGGGACTGGGTGCTGGACGGGCACAAGGCGTGGATCGCGCATGCCACGATCGCCGGTCTGTATGTGGTGATCGCCCGCACCGGCGAGGGCCCGGGGCCGCTGGGGCTGACCGCCTTCCTGGTGCCCGCGGACACCCCCGGGGTGCGGGTCGGGCAGAAGCTGGAAGCCGTCGCCCCGCGCTCGTTCGGCCATCTGGTCTTCGAAGGCTGCCGGCTGCCCGCGGACGCGGTGCTGGGACGGCCGGGCCGGGGCTTTGTGATCGCCGCCGAGCTGCTGGAGCGGTTCCGGATCACGGTCGGCGCGGCGGCCTGCGGCTTCGGCCGCCGCGCCGCCGACGAGGCCCTCGCCCATACGAAGGGCCGCCGCGCCTACGGCGGCACGCTCTACAGCCTCCAGTTGGTCAGGGCCCGGCTCGCGGATATGGAGATCGGGCTGAACGCGGCGGCCCTGCTGGTGGCCAGGGCGGCCTGGGAGTGCGACCGCGGCAACCCCGGCTTCGGCCGGTACGCGGATATCGCGAAGGTGCATGCCACCGAGGTTGCGCAGCGGGTGGTGGACGAGGCCGTTCAGTTGTTCGGCGCGGCCGGGGTCGTCAAGGACGGCGTACCCGAACGCCTCTACCGGCAGATCCGCTCGTTGCGTATCTACGAGGGCGCCAGCGATGTGCTGCGGCTCGCCGTCGCCGACTCCCTCGGGGCCCGCAGGCCTCCGGGCTGACGGCCCCGCCCGGGGGATTCCCCGGGCGCCGCCGGCCCCCGCCCGGCGGTCCGCGCCACCGCTGCACCCGATCCGCCACCGATACGAAGGAGACGACGTTGTCCACCGCGATCGACGCGCCACGGCCCGGCGAGGGGCACCACTGATGCCCGCCCTGCCCCGGCTGTGGCTGCGCCACGAGACCCGCCCCACCGAGTGCCGTGCCCCGCTGGTGCCCGCCGACGCGGCGCAGCTGGTGGCCCGGGGCGTACGGATCACCGTGGAGGAGTCGCCGCAGCGCGCCGTCGAACTCGGCGAGTACGTGCGGGCGGGGTGCGAGACGGCGCCCGCGGGCAGCTGGCCCGGGGCTCCCGACGACACCTATGTGCTGGGCCTCAAGGAGCTGCCCGCCGAACCGTACGCGCTGCGCCACCGGCATATCTTCTTCGGCCACGCCTACAAGGGGCAGCCCGGCGCCCGGGCCCTGCTCGACCGGTTCACGGCGGGCGGCGGCGCCCTGCTGGACCTGGAGTACCTCACCGACGACGACGGGCGCCGGGTGGCGGCCTTCGGCTACTGGGCCGGGTACGTGGGCGCCGCGCTGGCGGTCCTGCACCGGCGCGGGACGCTGAAGACACCGCTGCGGACCATGGACCGGGTGGAGCTGGACGGGCTGCTGCGGGCCCGGCCGTCGTCCGACGCGCCGGGCGAACCGCCCGGGGACGCGCTGGTGATCGGGGCGCTGGGGCGGAGCGGGCGCGGCGCCTGCGACGCCCTGGAGACCGCCGGTCTGGACCCGGTCCGCTGGGATCTGGCCGAGACCCGCGAGCTGGACCGGGCGGCGCTGCTGGGCCACGGTCTGCTGGTGAACACGGTGCTGGTGACCCGGCCGGTGACCCCGTTCCTGACCCCGGCGGACCTGGACGCGCCGGAGCGGCGCCTCTCGGTGGTCTCGGACGTCACCTGCGACGCGGGCTCGGAGTGGAATGTGCTGCCGGTGTACTCCGAGGCGACCTCCTGGGACCGGCCGGTACGGCGGCTGCGGGGCGGGGCCCGCCCGCTGGACCTGATCGCCATCGACAATCTGCCGTCCCTGCTGCCCGCCGAGGCGGGCCGGGGCTTCTCGGCGGATCTCTGGCCGCAGTTGCTGAACCTGCCGGGGCCGGGTGCCTGGGGCAGCGCCCCGGACTGTCCGGCCTGGTCGCGCACGCTGCGCCGGTTCACCGAAGCCGTACTCGCCGCCCGTGTCGAGGAGGAGTCCCGTGAACGGTGAACCGAGCGGCCGCACTCCGCGGCCTCCCGCCCCGGCGCCCGCCGGTGGTGTCGTGCACTGGGTGGGGACCGGTCTCTCCACCGGCCGCAGCGGTCTCGGCCTGCTCTGCGAACGCACCCGCCGGGTGGTGCTGTGGGACCGTACGGCCGACCGGGCCGAACGCAGGCTGGCGGCCCTCGGACTGACCGGGCGAGCGGAGGCCCGGGGGCTCGGCGGCGGCGCCCTGGCGGCGGCCGTCGGGCCGGGCGACACGGTGGTG
Organism: Streptomyces sp. NPDC003691; assembly: GCF_053981115.1. Taxonomy (NCBI): domain Bacteria; kingdom Bacillati; phylum Actinomycetota; class Actinomycetes; order Kitasatosporales; family Streptomycetaceae; genus Streptomyces; species Streptomyces sp. NPDC003691. The sequence goes on from NZ_JBSFNQ010000042.1 coordinate 8,076, forward strand.
TCGATGCTGCCCGCGGCGGAGCACCGGGAGCTGCTGCGGCTGGCGGCGGACCGCGGCGCCCACTTCGCCTGCACCAGCTATACGTCCCCCGAACTCGCCGAGGGCGCCCGGGCGGCCGCCGGGCGGGGGCTGGTGGTGCTCACCGAGGCCGGTCTGGACCCGGGCATCGACCATCTGCTGGCGCATGACCTGGTGGACCGGGCCCGGCGGGCGGTCGGCGACCGTCCGGTGGTGGCCGGGTTCACCTCGTACTGCGGCGGACTGCCCGCGGTGCCCAACGACTTCCGGTACCGCTTCAGCTGGGCACCGTACGGGGTGCTGGCCGCACTGGGCACCCCGGCGCGGTACGCCGAGGGCGGTACCTGGCATACCGCCCGGCAGCCGTGGTCGGCGACCCGGACGCTGACGCTGGCCGGGGAGGACTTCGAGGTCTATCCCAATCGCGACAGCGAGCCGTTCGCCGCCCAGTACGGCTTCCCGGACCACTGGCGGCTCTCCGGCTTCGTCCGCGGCACCCTGCGGAACGCGGGCTGGCGGACGGCCTGGTCGGAGGTGTTCGCGACGGTCGCCGCCGGGGACGAGGGCCGGGTCAGGGCGCTCGCCAAGCAACTGGCGGACCGGTATCCGACGACGGAGGCGGACCGGGACCGGGTGGTGCTGCATGTGGCACTGGACCTCGACGACCCGGACGGCACACCCCGCTGGCGCGGCTCCGGTCTGCTCGACCTGACCGGTACGGCGGCGGAGAGTGCCATGGCCCGCTGTGTGTCGCTGCCGCTCGCCCTGGGGGTGGCCGCGGTCCTGGACGGCGCGCTGCCCCCGGGGCTCAACCGGGCGGCGGAGTCGGCGGCCGGCGCCGCAGGCCTGCTCGGCGCGCTCGCGGAGCACGGGGTCCGCGCCGTCGTCGAGGAGCACCCGGCCCCCCTCGCCCCGGCGGCCGCCCCGGACACCTCCGGGGCCCGCGGCGGTTCCGCAGCCCCGCCCCGTCCCGCGTCCCGCACCGAGCGCGGTGCCCCGCCCGAAGGAGAGGTCCCCCATGGCGCATGAGCCCATCCGCTCCGGTCCGGCCCACTACCGCTGCCTGGGAGTGGGCGCCGGACCGGCCAATCTGAGTCTGGCGTCCCTGCTGCACGGACGGCCGGAGGTGACGCATCTCTTCGTCGACCGCAAGGAGCGGTTCAGCTGGCACGACGGGCAGCAACTGCCCGGGAACACCCTCCAGGTCTCGCTGTTCAAGGATCTGGTGACCCTCGCCGAGCCGGGGAACCCGTACTCCTTCCTGTCGTACCTCCATGAGCACGGCAGGCTGTACCACTTCCTCAACGCCCAGTTCGAGGCGGTGCCGCGGGCCGAGTTCCGCAACTATCTGGAGTGGGCGAGCCGGGTCAACGGCAATGTCGTCTTCGGGGAGTCCGTCGAGGAGATCTCCTTCGACGCGGGGGTGTTCCGGGTGGCCACCGACCGGCGGACGGTCACCGCCGACCACATCGTCGTGGGGGTCGGCAGCCGGGCCTGGGTGCCGCCCCAGGCCCGTGGCGCGCTCGGCCCCACCCACTTCCATGTCAGCGACCACGCCGGCGCCGCGCGCGAAGTGGGGGGCCGCCGGATCGTGGTGATCGGCGGCGGGCAGTCCGGGGCGGAGGCCTTTCTGGACCTGGTGTCGCGGCCGGCGGGGGAACTGCCGCGCAGGGTCTCGTGGATCTCCCGCCGGAACAACTACTTCCCCATCGACGACTCGCCGTTCACCAACGACTACTACATGCCGTCGTACGCCGAGTACTTCTACGGACTGGACCGGGAGACCCGGCACGCCTTCAACGAGCGGCACGTGCTGACCAGCGACGGCATATCCGAGAGCACCCTGCGCGATATCTACCAGCGGGTCTATCTGCACCGCTTCGTGGAGGGCAATGTCGACCTCGTCGGGCTGCACCCCAACCGGGAGGTGCTCGACGTCTCCCCCGGGGTCTACGGGGGCTGGCAGGTGTCGGCGCGCCACAACGACCATCCGGACTCGGCGGAGCTGTTCGAGGCGGACGTGGTGATCTGGGCGACCGGCTTCCGGCCGACGCCGATGGACTTCCTCGCCCCGGTCGCGGACCGGCTGGAGCGCGACGGCGACGAACTGCGGATCGACGAGGACTACGCGGTCCACTGGGACGGCCCCGAGGACCGGCGGATCTTCGTACAGAACGCGGCGCGCGGCCAGCGCGGGCTCGCGGACCCCAATCTCAGTCTGAACGCCTGGCGGTCCCGGCGGATCGCGGACCGGCTGAGCAAGGTCGCGGGCAACGAGCAGATGCCGTCGTTCATCGAATGGGCGTCGAAGCCGGGCCCCCGGGCCGGGGGCGGATCGTGAACGCGGACACCCGGGGCCGGATATCCGGTGCCCGGGACCGGTTACCGGACCCGGCGCCCGGGTCCCGGGAGCCGCGGGACACGGATATCGCGGTGGTCGGCGCCGGGGTGATCGGCACCCTGATCGCCCGCGAGGCCGTCGCCGCGGAACCCGGGGCCTCGGTGACCGTGCTGGACCGGGATCTGATCGCCGGGGGCGCCACCCGCCGCTCGGCGGGGCTGCACTTCCCGCGCGGCGCCTCCCCGGCCGTGCGGGCGATGGCCGCCGAAAGCCAGCGGTACTGGGCCGGTCTCGCCGCGGCCCGGCCGGAACTCCCCGTCCATCCGCTGCCGATGACGGTGGTCGCGTCCCGGGGTGCGGAGCCCGCGCTGCGGGAGGCTTATCTGCCGGAGGCGGCCCTGCGGCCGGCCGGGGAACTGCCCGTACAGCTCGGCGCCCTGCCCGAGGGGTCGGCCGCCTGGACCGGCGGGCACTGCCAGTACGCGGACGTGCCCGCGCTCACCCAGGCGCTCGCCGCCGGACTCCGGCCGCGGGTGCGGTTCCTGGAGGGGGTGGCCGTCACCGGTGTGACGGCGGGCCCGGCGGGGGTGGAGCTGACGCTCGGCACCGGCGGGGTGCTGACCGCGGCCCGGGCCGTCCTGGCCCCGGGCCCCTGGACCGCGCATCCCGCCTGGCGGGAGCTGGTGGCGCCGCTCGGGATCCGGGTGAAGAAGATCGTCGCCCTGCATCTCGAACTGCCGCCGTCGGCGGCGGACGGCGCGATCGTCTTCCACGACGAGGACGCGTTCCTGCTGCCGTACCGGCACCGCGGGCACTGGCTCTTCAGCTACACCTGCCGGGAGTGGGACGTCGACCCTGACGCCCTGGACCCAGCGGTGTCCCCGGCCCATCTCGCGGAGGCCGTCGCGGTGCTGCGGCGGTACGCGCCCGGCCTCGCGGAGCACTGTGTGTCGGGGCGGGTGTTCTGCGACGCGTACAACCCGGCGGGCGGTCCGCTGGTACGGCCGCTGACCGCCGACGGGCGGCTGCTGTTCGCGGGCGCGGCCGGGGGGTCGGGCTACCGGCTGGCCCCGGCGATCGCCGCGGAGACCGTCCGGCTGCTGACCAAGCGGCCCGCGGGCCGCTCCCCCGTACCGCCCGCTCCCCGCGATCCGTCCGCCGACCTCTCCCAGGACCAGGGGCCATCATGATCATCAACCGTTACGACGAGAGTGTGCTGGAGACGGCCTTCGGTATCGGTATGAGCGATGTCGAGGGGCTGAGCACGGGGGCGGGCTGGGGCCGGGTGGCGCCCGGGCAGTCGTCCGCCGCCCATCAGCACGACGAGACCGAGTTCTTCGTGATCGTCGCGGGCCGCGGCGAGTTCAGCGTCGACGGCCGCCGCCATCCCGCCGAACCGGGCGTCGTCGCCCTCTTCGAACCCTTCGAGACCCATGTCCTCACCAACACCGGCGATACCGACCTGGTCTTCCTCACCCAGTACTGGCGGGACTCCCGCCGGGCCCTGGCCTCCTCCGGCGACCGGGGGCGGCTGGACTTCGGCGACCGGCCGGTGTTCGTGTTCTCCACTCCGCCGACGCCCAACGGCGATCTCCATCTGGGCCATCTCTCCGGCCCCTATCTGGGCGCCGACGCCTATGTCCGCTTCCAGCGGCTGAACGGCGCGAACGCCTGGCATCTGACCGGCAGCGACGACTACCAGAGCTATGTGGTGGGCGCGGCCCGGGCCCGCGGCGAGACCCCCGCGGAGACCGCGGCGCACTACAGCGAGGAGATCCGCCGCACGCTCGCCCTGATGGACATCGTCCCCGACCAGTACACGGTCACCGATACCGCGCCGGGCTACCGGGACGGGCTGCGGGAGTTCTTCTCCCGGATCGTCTCCTCCGGGAAGGTGTCCGTCGGTGAACGGGACGCCCTCTTCGACGCCGTCACCGGCGGCTATCTGTACGAGGTCGACGTCAGCGGCGGCTGCCCGGGCTGCGGCGCGGGCACCGGGGGCAATATCTGCGAGGAGTGCGGCGAGCCCAACACCGTCGCCGATCTGACCGCCCCGCGCTCCGCGCTGTCGGACGCCGAACCGGTCCGGAGGCCGCAGGACCGCTGGTCGCTGCCGCTGCACGACTTCGGTACGGAGGTGGCCGAGCACCACCGCGCGGGCCGGGTCCCGGCCCGGCTCCGGGAGCTGGCGGCCCGGCTGTTCGCCCGGCCCGCCCTGGACATACCCGTCACCCACCCCTCGGAGTGGGGCGTGCCCCCGGCCGAGTCCGGCCCCGGCGGCGGCCCGGACGGCCAGGTCATCTGGGTCTGGCCGGAGATGAGTTACGGCTTCCTGCACGGCATCCAGGAGCTGGGGGCCCGCACCGGGCGGGAGTGGCGGGCCGGGGCGCCGGACCGGGACTGGAAGATCGTCCACTTCTTCGGCTACGACAACAGCTTCTACCACGCGGTGCTCTACCCGGTGCTCTACCGGCTGGCGCACCCGGAGTGGCGGCCCGATATCGACTACCACGTCAACGAGTTCTATCTGCTGGAGGGCGCCAAGTTCTCCACCAGCAGGCGGCACGCGATCTGGGGCAAGGAGATCCTCGGGCCGGATTCGGTCGACGCCGTACGGTACTTCCTGGCCCGCACCCGGCCGGAGGAGGAGCGCACCGACTTCCGGCGGGCGGCCTACGAGCGGACCGTGGCGGAGACCCTGGCCGGGACCTGGCAGCGGTGGCTGACCGGGCTCGGCGAGCGGATCACCAAGGAGTACGGCGGTACCGCGCCGGACGCGGGGACCTGGACGCCCGAGCACTCCGCGTTCCTCGCCCGGCTCGGCGGCCGGCTCGCCGCCGTCACCGGGGCCCTGCGCCCCGACGGCTTCTCCCTCAACCGGGCCGCCGCCGAACTCGACGGCATCGTCGCCGACACCCTGCGGTTCTCCCGGCAGGAGTCCCCGACCGCGCACCACGACGGCTGGCGCTCCGAGTCCCGTACCGCGATCGCCCTGGAACTGGCCGCCGCCCGGCTGCTGGCCCGTACCGCCCTGCCCGTCATGCCGCGCTTCGGCGCAAGGCTGGCCGGGGCCCTGGGGCTGCCGGAGGCCGACGCCTGGCCCACCGCCGTCGAACTCGTTCCGCCGGGCAGCCCGATCCGGCTCGCGGACACCGTCTTCTTCCACCCGGCGGGGACGCCCGGGGCACCCGGAGCGGCGGATCCGGCGAGCACGGCCGGGGCGGCGGGCGAGGCCGGGAAGGCCGGGACGGCTGATTCGGCGGGCGCGGCGGGCGACGCGGCCGGGGCGGATCCGGCCGGGGAGGCGGACCGGTGACGGCGGAGACCCTGGGCCGGATCGTCTCCGGCCCCCCGGACCGCGGCGGGCACATCGCCTTCGCCAGCCTGACCCGGACCGAACGGCTGCCCCTCACCGAGCTGTACCGCCGCAGCGGGCTGGTCGCCCACTGGCTGCGCGAGGAGCACGGTGTACGGCCCGGCGACCGGATCGGCATCCTCGCCGCCAACGGCCCGGAGTGGGTGCTGCTCGATCTGGCGGCCCTGCGGATCGGGGCCGAAACCGCGGGCTTCGAACCCGGCAAGTTCGCCCCGGACGCCGGACTGCGCGAACGCTACGGACTGCGGGTGCTGTTCACCGACCGGCCGGAGGCCGCCGGGGTGCCCGGGACCGTACCGGCGGCGGACGTCGCGGCCGCCGCCGCGCGACCCGGCGACCCGCCCCCGCCGCCGGCTCCCGGCTGGGGGCCGAAGGACGTCACCACGGTCAAGTTCACCTCCGGCAGCACCGGGGAGCCCAAGGGCCTGGGGGCCACCGCGGGCAGCGTCGACAGCTCCCTGCGGGCCGTCCAGCAGATCTTCCACCACGGCCCCGGGGACGACCTGTTCGTCTTTCTGCCGCTCTCCCTGCTCCAGCAGCGGTACTGGGTGTACTCGGCGCTGCTCCACGGCCACGACATCACCGTCTCCACCTACGAGGCGGCGTTCGCGGCGCTGCGCCGGGTCCGGCCGACGGTGGTGATGGGCGTCCCCGCGTTCTTCGAGACCGCGAAACGGCAGATCGAACACCGGCTGCGGCGCTCCGGCGGCCGGGAGGACGCGAAGGAGGCGGGCCGGGCCGTCTTCGGCGACCGGATCCGCTATCTCTGGACCGGCTCCGCCCCCGCCTCCCCCGGCATGCTCCGGTTCCTCGAAGACGCCGGACTGCCGATCTACGAGGGGTACGGGCTCAACGAGACCTGCATCGTCACCAAGAACCACCCCGGGGCCCACCGGGCGGGCAGCGTCGGGCAGGTGCTGCCCGGCAAGGAGGTGCTGATCGGGCCGGACGGCGCGGTCTCGGTCCGCAGCGACCACCCCGTCAACGACCACTACGCCTATGCGGCGCCCGGCGACTCGGAGCGGATGTTCGGACCCGGCGGTCTGGTCCGCACCGGGGACCTGGGGCATCTGGACGAGGACGGCTATCTCTTCGTCCACGGCCGGGCCGACGACGTCATCGTCCTCGACAACGGGAAGAAGATCGTCGTCCGGCCGGTGGAGGAGGCCCTGCGGGCCGATGCCTCGGTCGCCGAGTGCGTGGTGTTCTGCCCCGGGCAGACCGAGCTGGTGGCCGTGGTCTCCCCGGCCGCCGTCCCCGCCGACCGGGCCGCCATCTCCGCCCATCTGGACCGGACGAACGCCCGGCTCGCCGCCGACGAGCGGATCAGCCGGGCGGTCGTCGCCGACGAACCGTTCTCCATCGGCAACGGCCTGCTCACCTCGCAGTACAAGCCGAGGCGGGCGCGGATCCTCGACGTCCACCGCGCCGCCGTCCACAACCCCTCGGAGGGAATCCATGCCCGTTGACCACGCGTCGCTCGAAACCGCGGCCCGGGAGCAGCTCTGCGCCGTACTGCCGCGGGAGCTGGCGCCGTCGGCCCTCGACCTCGACGCCGACCTGGTCGGCTCGTACGCCCTGACGTCGCTGAACAAGGTCCTCTTCCTGACCGAGCTGTGCGAGGCTACCGGCGTCGACCTCGCCCACTTCACGGAGGACGACCTGGAAGGAATGCACACCCTGCGCCAGGTCACCGAAGCGCTGGCCCGGCACTCGACCGAGGGGAACGTACAGGCATGAGCTGGGCGGAAGCGGCGCCGGCCGTTCTGGAGGACGCGTACGTACGGCTCCACCCCGTCACGGAGGACGACCGCGAGGGCGTCCGGGCGGTCGCGATGGACCCGGACATCTGGCGGTACTTCGTGGCCGCCGTCGGCGACGACAACGATTTCAAGGTCTTCTTCGACACCGCGCTCGCCGACACCGCGGCGGGGCGGCGGATCGTCTTCGTCGTCACGGACAAGGCGTCGGGCCGGGTCGCGGGCAGTATGTGCTACGGCAATCTGGCGGAGGCCGATGCCCGGCTGGAGATCGGCTGGTCGTGGCTGGGCCGCGACTTCCGCGGTACCGGGGTCAACCGCCGGGTGAAGTGCCTGATGCTGGAGCACGCCTTCGAACGGCTCGGCGCGGAGCGGGTCGAGTTCAAGACCGACGTCCTCAACGAGCAGGCCCGCCGAGGGCTGGTGAACATCGGCGCTACGGAGGAGGGTGTACTGCGCTCCTTCAACTACATGCCGGGCGGACGGCGGCGGGACGCCGTGTACTACAGCATCCTGCGGGCGGAGTGGCCCGGGGTGAAAGAGCGGCTCACGGCCGCGGACTGACCGCGGACCGACCGCGGACCGACCGCGGACCGACCGCGGACTCCGTACGGCCCGGCACGGCGGCCGGCCCCGGACCGCACGGAACAGCACGGAACAGCACGACAGTCAGCGGCCGTACGCCGTACGGCCGGCCCCGGCTCCCCAGGAGGCGTCCCTCCCGTGTTCGACTCCCTGTTCCTGAAGAAGTTCAACAAGCTCCGCGCCCGGAATCTCGGCTACGAGTCCCCGCTCACCGGCTGGGACGCCTTCGTCGACTCGTCGGAGTACGAGGACCGGACCTTCCGCGGCGAGGAGCTGAACCGGGTCGTGGAAGCCTCGTACATCGACTTCATGGGCGGCCCGCGGACGGTCGCCGCGATGGGCCGGTTCGCCCGGCGCTTTCCGCGGACCGCGACCCGGATCCTGTCGCTGCTGACGCCTCATCTGTTCCGCTGGCTGGTGGGGCCCATGGAACGGACCGGGCCGGACCGGATGCGGATCACCCAGTGCACCTTCCTGACGAGTACGTCGCCCGGGATGTGCCATCGGCTCTGCAAAGTCCCGACGGAGAAGTACTTCACCGAGAAGGTGTCGGTCCCGCTGACGCTGGTGCCCGATGTGAAGGCCGCGACCTGCGAGGTCACTTTCACTCCGTACCGCCCGCCGGAGCGCCGTCCCCCGGCGTCCTGACCACCGGTCACATACCTCCGTGGCCCGGCGCGCTTCCCCCCGCGCCGGGCCACGGGTCCGGTTCAGCGGCGGCCGCGCGGCCCCGGCCGGGGGACGAAGACGAAGACCGCGCCGCCCAGCAGGACGACCGCTCCGGCGGCCAGGGCGAGGGCGCGCAGGGTGCCCTGGTCTCCGCCGCCGGTGTCGGCGAGACCGCCGTCGGTGCCACTGCTGTCACCGCCGCCCGTGCTTCCGGCGTTACCGCCCGCCGTACCGCTGCCGCCCTGGTCACCGCCGCTCGCGCCGCCGTCCTGCTGCTCGGTGGTCAGCTCCAGGGAGGCCGGGGCGCTGCCCTTGACCGCGCAGGGGATGACGATCTTCTGGCCGCCGAGGGTGACCTCGATGGTCAGCCTGCCGGGACCGAGGGTGGACCTGCCGGTCGCGCCGGGTTTGTAGACGCCCTTCAGCTCGCCGATGCCGACCGGTTCGCCCGCCGCGACGGGCTTCTTGTTGGGCTCTCCGGTGACGGTGACGGTGCCCCGGTCCGCGCCGCCGAGGACGACGGCCATGGAGCCCTTCAGAGCGCCCGCGGGCAGCGGGGCGGGGCTGTTCATCACGGAAGCGCCGGTCCGGACGGTGAGGGCGTAGTCGCCGCCCTGCTTCCGGGCGTCGACGGTGACGGGGGCCTGGATGCTCGCCGGGCCCGGGGAGGTGCAGGCGTAGGTGGTGCGGACGGTCCGCCCCGGGAAGTCGGCGGGACCGGTGCCGCCGGTGGTGCCGCCGGACGTACTGCCGCCGGTGGCTCCGGTGCTGCCGGTGGTGCCGCCGGTGGCCGTACCGCCGGAGGCCGCCGTGCCGCCCGTCGTGGTCGTGCCGCCGGTAGTGGTCGTGCCGCCCGTCGTGCCACCGGAAGCCGTGCCCCCCGATGCCGTACCGCCGGAGGTACCGCCGCCCGCCGTCACCCGGATCCGCGCGGCGACCGGCACCGTCTCCTTCGGGGCGCACCTGGTGTCCGTGGAGATGGGCCTGCTGACGTTGATCGTGTACTTGCCGGGGGTGAGGGTGATCTCCCCGGCCGTCCGGAGCACCAGCTTCGCCTTCATATCGGAGAGCACCATCGGGCTGTTCCGGGGGATCGCCGGGTTCTGCCGGGGCCCTTCGGCGTTCAGCGTGCCGGTGGCCGCCCCGCCGAGGGTGATGGTGCCGCTGGGTTTCACGGTGTCCTTGCCCAGGTCGAGGACGTCGGGGTTCTTCGACGCGGCCTGGACCGTCTTCCAGACGATCTCCACCTCGTCCCCGACCTTCGCCTCGGCGGGCGCGGTGATCAGCGCCTTGGTGGTGCCCCGCACCGGCGGCAGCCCGGAGATCGCGGGCGGGACGCACTCCGTGTCGTACGCCACCTCGGCGGCCCGGGCGGGCCCCGCGGTGAGTACCAGCCCCGCGCCGCCGAGCAGCAGCGCGGCCCCGGCCGCGCCGGACCGGGTCCAACTCCTCCGTCGCCTGCTCACGGTTGTCCCTTCGTCGTGGATCGGGTACTGGACGGTGCGGAGTCGGGGGTGAACCACGGCAGGGCGGCGGTGGCCGTGGTGATGCCGGTGCCGGTGCCTGCCGTATCGCCGGTACGGCCGGTATCGCCGGGCGCCGGGTCCACGGGCGTACGGAACCGGCGGAGCAGGGCCGGGACGCGGGAGCGGCGGCGGGCGGGGACGGCGGGGCGGATCCGGTCGACGACGGCCATACCGATCCGGAACAGGGCCGTGGGGACGACGACCGCCAGCAGCACCCAGAAGAGGGTGACGCCCCAGGGCCGCCCCACCTGCCAGGGCTGGCCGGCGATCACCCGGTCCCCGTAGCGGACGGAGACCTCGTAGTCGCCGTGCGCCCCGGCCGGGAGTTCCACGGGCAGCGAGACCAGCGCCTTGCCGCCGGGCGGGACCGTGCCGCGCCACCGGCGCTCCTCCCACTGCGGGGCGTACACCCCGTGGGCGGTGCCGAGTTCGAAGACCGGGTCCCGGACGGGGCCGGTGCCCAGATTGCCGACCGTGAAGACCAGCCGCCGGGAGGGCGGGGCGCCGAAGAACACCAGGACGCCGGAGTCCCCTTCGAGCCGGGTGGTGGCGAGGACCGCGAGCCGGCCGGTCCCGGTCCGCTCCGGCAGCGGGGCGGTGGGATGCCCGGTGACGGCCAGTCCGGTGTCGGCCGTGGTCCGTTCGCCGGTGACCGCGGCGGCATGGACCACACAGGGGCACGGCTTGGGCGGCGCGGTAACGGTCAGCTTCAGGGTGAAGGCGCCGCGGGCATCCGTGGTGACGGCCCGGCCTCCGGCGTTGGCGCAGGAGTTGGTGCCGCCGATCATGTTCTGTCCGCAGATCAGCAGGGTGAGGAGGGTGGCCGGGCGCCAGCCCGTACCGCTGACGGTCAGCTCGGCGCCCACGGCGGCCCGGGGCGCGGAGAGCGCCACCTCCGGTTCCTCCCGTGACACGGCCGCGGCCGGTCCGGCCGGAACGGCGGTCAGGAAGGCCAAGGCAGTCGGAGCGGCCAGGACGAGAACGGTCAGCAGGGCCGCGATCGACCGGAGCGGCGCGCGGCGCGGGCGGGTCTTCGCCACCGTCTTCTTCACCGCGGCGGCCTTCCCCACGGTTGGCTTCGCCGCCGTGTTCCCGGCCGTCGTCGTGTTCTTCGCCGTCGTCATGGGCCCGGCCTTGTCACGAGTTGTCCGGTGCCGGACGGTTGCGGCCCGCCGCCGGATACGCCGCCGGGTGCGGCCCGTCCCCGGCGGCGGCGTTCCAGGCGGCGTACCAGGGCGAACAGCAGCACCGCCGCGCCGGTCAGGGCGGCGGCAGCCAGGGGCCGGGACACATAGGCGGCGGAGGTACCGGCCGCGGCCCGGGTGCCGGGGCCCGCGGTGGCGGTGACCCTGATGTCGACCGTGTCGAGGAGGGGGCGTTCGCCCCAGGTCTCGGTACGGGTGACCCGGCGCCCGGGGAGGAGTTCGGCGGGACCGGTGCGGACGGTGCGGCGGTGGGCGGTGCCGAGGAGGCCGTCGGCGGTGAGTTCGACCCGGGGCCGCAGCACGGTGTTCCCCCGGTTGACCAGGGTGTAGCGGACGGCGGCGCCTTCGGCGGAGACGTCCTCGACGGAGAGCGCGGCCACCGCGGGCCCGGTGACCCGGAGATGGAGCCGGACGGCCGTACGGCGCCCGGCCGGGACGGCTGCGGCGCTGATCTCCGCGCTCCGTTCCCCGGGGGGTGTGCCCGGCGGGACGGTGACCGAGAACGGAACGTCGGCGCGGGTCCGGGGCGGCACCGTGACGGTACGGGCGGCGAACGCGAGCCAGGCTCCGGGGCCGTCGGCGGGGGCGGGTTCCAGGCGTACGGTCAGGGCGGTGGCGCCGGGGTTGGTCACGGTCAGCCGGTCCTCCAGTACGGCGCCGGGCGCGCCCTCCGCATAGATATGGGGGCGGCCGGTGCCCGGTGCGGGCGCCAGGGTCCAGCCGGGGCCGCCGGGGGCGGGCGCGGCGTACACGGGCACGGCGAGGAGACCCGGCAGCAGGACCGGGCCGAGCAGGGCAGGCACGGCCGTGCGCAGGCGCGCCGCCATCGTCAGTGGGCGGTGCGCCGGGCGCCGCGGCGGGTCAGCCAGAGGACTCCGGCGGCACCGGTGAGCAGGACGGTGCCGCCGAGGGTGGCGAGGGCGGCGGCGGAGTCCAGCGGTCCGGTCCTGGGGAGTTCGTCCCCGCCGGCCCCGCCCCGGTCCCCGCCGCCGCTCTCCGTACCACCGCTCTGGGTACCGCCGCTCTGCGTGCCCCCGCTGCCGGTACCGCCGGAGCCGCCCGCCGCGGTGACATCGAGTTCGAGGGCGGGCTTCGGATTGTTGGTGGGTTTGCAGAGGGTCTTGGTGCCGAGGGCCATGATGGTCAGCTCTCCGGCGGTGAAGGTGGTCCGGCCGCTCTTCGCCGGGGTCCAGGTCCCGGTCAGCCTGCCGATGGTGATGGGCGTGTTCGCCGGTACGGCCGCGGGGTTGGGGACACCCTTGACGGCGACCTGTCCGGAGCCGGCGCCGCCGACGGTGAGCCGGGCGCTCGGGTTCATCGCGCCCTTGCCGAGTTCGATGGGGCTGGAGGAGACGCCCTTCTCGAAGGACATGGTGATCCGGTAGCCGCTGCCGCTCTTCTCGGCGGTGATGCCGACGGGCGACACCGCGCTCTTCACCCCGATGGGCGTGGCGCAGCGGTAGTTCACATCGACGACGGCTGCCTGTGCGGCGGGGGCGGTGAACAGCACCACCGGTCCCGCCACCGCGGCGATCGCGAGCGCTGTCCGTGTCCGGTACGTCACCTCGGACCCCTTCCCGTTTTGCTGACGGAACATCAGATCGGCGGCCAAGGTACGCCCGGGGGCCGGAGGAAGGAAGACGGACGGACCGGCTCGCTCCCGCCCGCCACCGCCGGACCGGCACCCGCGGAACGGCCCGGACCAGGGCCGGGAGGGGACAGGGCCCCGGTCCGGGAGAGGGCAGGACGGGGGCCATCACCGCAAGAAATGGGCGCATGTTCGTTGCGCATACCCCCCAAGGGATTGGCATTACCGCCATCCCGATAACCGCTATAGAGTGAACTCAGCAAGGCGCAATCAGTGTTAGCACGGATCCTGTATCAGAGCGCCCGGCGAATCCCTGGTCGGCTCACTTGCCTATCCTCGCAGGATGCTCGCACGAGACCCAACGAGAGGAGCACGGCAGCAATGACGGTTTCCGTCCCCACCGGCCTGGAGGAACTGCAGAAGCTGCTCGTCGACTGGGTGGGTGAATTCCTTGAAGCCCCGGACGCGTCCCTGACCGACAACTTCCTGGACCTGGGCGGTCACTCGCTCATCGCCATGAACATCAATGCGCGTGTCCAGCAGCACTTCGGTCATGAACTGGATGTCCAGACCCTGTTCGAGGAATCGATCGGCGAGGCCGTAACGGAGCTTCACACGCGTATGTCCGCGCCGTCCGCCGCATAACACCCGCTCGATCACCCCCTGCACATTCCAACCAGAATCCGGAGTAGTCGTGAGTGACCAAATTTCCGACTTTCGGCTGACCCCCGAAGACCTCGCCAAGTTCGAGGAACAGGGCTTCATCGGGCCGCTCAAGGTTTACGAACCCGAGGATATGGAGAAGCGTTGGAAGGAGATTCGGCGGGCCGTTCCCGACCGCTCCCTGGCGATTTATCCCGAGAATGCGCTGGGCGCCGTCACCAATCTCTCCAACTACGACCGGCACCTGGATATCGATCTGCTCAGCGAGCACATCATGAACCGGGCCATCGTCGAGCGCGTCTCGTCCATCCTCGGTCCGAACCTGCTCTGCTGGCGTACCGAGTTCTTCCCCAAGTACCAGGGTGACGAGGGAACGGACTGGCACCAGGCGTCGTCCTTCGCCCATGGCAGCGGCCGGCCGCAGATCGAGTGGCCCGCGGTCAACAACGCGCCCGCCTTCGGCGGCACCATCACCGCCTGGACCGCATTCACCCACTCCACCAAGGAGAACGGCTGTCTGCAGCTCATGCCGGGCACCCACCGGGTGATGAACTACGACGAGTCCCTCGGCATGGCGTACAACCCGGACACCATCAACCAGGTCGAGAAGGACAGCGTCAAGCGCGGATTCTTCGGCTACGACTACCGGCAGCTCCAGAAGGACCCGGACTGGCGGCCGGACGAGTCGAAGGCGTTCTCCCTCGTCATGGAGCCGGGCGAGTGCGTCATCTTCTGGTCGACGCTGATGCACGGATCCCTGCCGCACACCGGCAGCCGGCTGGACTACCGGATGGGATTCGCCACCCGCTATGTGCCGACCCAGGTGAAGGTCTACCCGGACACCGAGGACGTCGCGGAGTACGGCGGCAGCATCCCGCTGGAGAACTACGCCTCGGTCCTCGTTTCCGGCCGGGACGAGTACGGCCACAACCGGCTGACCGACCGGAACCAGCGGGGCACCCAGTTCACCCCGTGGGACTTCGGGCAGAACTCCGCCGGCTGACGCCCTTCCCCGGCGCACGGACGACCCGCACGATCCGCCCGGAGCGGCGCGGCCGGTCACACCCCTCCCCGGCCGCGCCGCTCCGGTGCCCCTCCCCGACCCCCCGGAAGGCGCACCGATGGCCGTGCTCGCCCTCTTCCACCACGCCGGCGGTTCGGCCGCCGTATTCCGCCGGCTGACCCGGCTGCTGCCCGCTTCCGTCGAACCGCTGGCGGTCGAACTCCCCGGCCGGGGCCGCCGCTGGCGCGAACCCACCGTGCACACCGCCGAAGAGGCCGTACAGGATCTGACGGACCGGCTGGTCCGCGACGTCGGCCCCGGCACCGAACTGTCGATCTTCGGCCACAGCATGGGCGCCTATCTCGGGCTGGCCGTGGCCGCGGCCCTCGAACGGCGCGGCGGCCCCCGCTGCCAGACCCTCTTCGCCTCCGCCAATCTCGCGCCCCGGCTGGCCGCCCCGCTCTTCGCCGACGGCGAGCGGCCCGTCTCCGACGAGGAGGTGCTGCGCCGCGCCGCCCGGTTCGGCGCGATGGACCCCGCCCTGCTCCGCGACCCCCATATCGCGGCCCGGGCGGCCGCCCTGCTGCGGGCCGACTTCGATATCGCCGACTCGTTCGTCCGCACCACCGCCAGGACCGTGACGGAGAGCCGCATCGTCGTCTGCCGGGGCCGGGAGGACGCGTTCGGCGACGAGCACACCGACCCCTGGCAGTGGAGCAGCGTCCAGCCGCTGACCACCCGCACCTTCCCCGGCGGCCATCTCTATCTGGAGTCGGCCGGGGCCGAACCGCTCGCCAAGACGATCGAGTCGGTCATCGCGCCGGCCCGTCCCCGAACCCCGTCCGGCCTGGGAGCGAACGTTGACTGAAGTACGGGAATCCACCGGAAGGCCGCCGTACGCGCACGAACTCTTCGAAGCCGCCCGCAGGCTCCACCCCGGTGTCGCCGCCGTGCTCTGGGGCGACAAGGAGCTGTCGTACGAGGAGCTGGGCCGCGAGTCGGACCGGCTGGCCCTGGCACTCCGTACGGCCGGTGTCGCGGACGAACCGGTCGGGGTCCTCTTCGAACGCGGCTTCGGCATCGCGGTCGCGGTGCTGGGGGTGCTCAAGGCGGGCTGTTCCTACGTCCCCCTCGACCCCTCCTATCCCGACGCGCGCCTCACCGGCATGGTCCGGGACAGCGGCGCCCGGATCCTGCTGACCGAGCAGTCGCTCCTCGGCCGGCTCCAGGTGCCCGAGAGCGTCCGGGCCCTGCTGCTCGACGACGCCCTGTCGCCGGGCGGGGAAGCGTCCGGGGCGGCCCCGGAACCAGGACCGGCCGCGGAACCAGGACCGGCAACGGCAACGGGCCCGGACTCCCTGGCGTACGTCATCTACACCTCCGGGTCCACCGGGGTGCCCAAGGGCGTTGCCATGCCGCACGGCCCGCTGGCCAATCTCATCGACTGGCAGTGCGGGCAGTCGCCGAGCGGCCCCGGGGACCGGACCCTCCAGTTCTCCGCGCTCAGCTTCGACGTCTCCTTCCAGGAGATGTTCAGCACCTGGGCCACCGGCGGCACCCTGGTGGTCGCCGACGACCCGACGCGCCGGAGCTGCCAGGCCCTGATCGACCTGATGAACCGCACCTCGGTACGGCGGATGTTCCTGCCGTTCGTGGCGCTCCAGGCGATCGCCGAGCACACCGCCGCGACCGGCGCCGTACCGCATCTCCTGCGCGAGGTGATCACGGCCGGGGAACAGCTCCAGGTGACCCCCGCGCTCCGCACCCTCTTCGGACACCTCGACGGGGCCGTCCTGGTGAACCAGTACGGCCCCTCCGAAACCCATGTGGTGACCTTCCTCGAACTGAGCGGCGACCCGTCGCACTGGCCGGAGCAGCCCTCCATCGGCCGGGCGATCACCGGCGCCGAGACCTATGTACTGGACGAGCGGCTGCGCCCGCGGCCGCCCGGCGTGCCCGGTGAGCTGTACATCGGCGGCCCGGTGCTCGCCCGCGGCTATCTGGGCATGCCCGAGGCGACCGCGGCGAAGTTCCGTACGGTGCCGGATGTCGGCGGCGGCGGACGGCTCTACCGCACCGGCGACCGGGTCGAACTGCGGCCGGACGGAAACCTCCAGTTCCTCGGCCGGCTGGACGACCAGGTGAAGATCCGGGGCCACCGGGTGGAGACCGGCGAGGTGGAGGCGCGGCTCCGGGCGCTGCCCGAAGTGGCCGACGCGGCCGTGGTGGTCGGGACGGGCGCGGGCGGCGTCCGCCGGCTGGTGGCGTTCTGCGTACCGGCGAAAGGCGCCGAGGTGGTGGCCTCCGCGGTCCGCCGCGGGCTGAAGGTGCAACTGCCCGACCATATGGTCCCGTCCGCGATCCGGGCCCTGCCCGCGGGCTTTCCGCTGACCCCGAGCGGCAAGGTCGACCGCAAGGCGCTGGCCGAACAGCTCTGAACCGGCCCGGGGGCCTCCCCTCCCCCGGGCGCACGGGGCGCGTGTGAGCGGCACACCTTCTCGCGGAGCGAGACGCAGCCGGTTCAAGCCCGGCCGCCCCGACCGATCCCCTGTTTCCCGTCGCTTCCTGCTGTTTCCCGTCCCTTCTCCTCGTTTATCGGTACAGAACCCCCGCAGCGCTCCGGAGCCCTCCGGAGCGCTGCGGACCATCCCAGCGAAGTCAGGAGCCGAAGAGTGTCCACGCACCGACCAGCCCTCAGCGCCGGGGAGACCGGTAGCGTCGCCGGGATCGTCCTGGTGGACCTGGCACTGCTGCTGCTCACGGCCCTACTGTTCGTCGCCCTGGCCAAGCGGCTGCGCCAGCCCGCGGTGATGGGCGAGATCGTCGCCGGAATCGCGCTGGGGCCCAGCCTGCTCGGCCTCCTCCCCGGCGACCTCCCCGGTCTGCTGTTCCCGCCCGAGGCCCGCCCGCACCTCGAAGTGCTCGCCCAACTGGGGCTGGTGCTCTTCATGTTCGGGGTCGGCTACCAGATGAGCCTCTCGCACGTACGGGGCGTCGGACGCCATATCACCGCGGTGTCGCTCAGCTCGGTGGCACTGCCGTTCGCCCTGGGGGCGGGCCTCGCCGTGATGATCTACCCCTGGCTCGACCAGAGCCAGCTGAAGACGGACGGCGTCCTCGGCCCGGCGCTCTTCCTCGGCGCGGCGATGTCCATCACCGCCTTCCCCGTCCTCGCCCGCATCATCACCGAACGGGGCATGCAGAAACACCGGACCGGCACGGTCGCCCTGCTCAGCGCCGCGATCCAGGACGTCATCGCCTGGAGCGTGCTCGCCGTGGTCGCGACCATGGTGACCGCCGGCGGCCCCTGGGGCTTCGGCCGGACCATCGTCGGCGCGCTGCTCTTCGTCCTGGTCCTGCTGTACGCGGTCCGGCCCGCCCTGGACTGGCTGCTGGCCCCGGAGCGGCAGTGGTCGGGCAACACCATGATCGTCCATGTGACGCTCTGCGCCGGGCTGCTGGCCAGCGCCTGGGTCACCGACCGGATCGGGCTGCACGCGGTGTTCGGCGCCTTCCTGTTCGGCACGATCGTGCCCCGCCGCCATATCGACATCACGGCGCCCGAGGTGCCGGAGCGCATCGACCAGACCAGTCTGCTGCTGCTCCCCGTCTTCTTCACCGTCACCGGCCTCTCGGTGGACCTCTCGGTCCTCGGCATCGAGGGCCTGCTGATGGTGCTGGCGGTGGTCGCGGTCGCCTGTGCGGGCAAGTTCATCGGGGCCGCGGGCGCGGCCCGGCTCACCGGGGCCTCCGGCCGCGAGTCCGTGGTCCTGGGCATCCTGCTCAACGCCCGGGGGCTGACCGAACTGGTCGTCCTCAACGTGGGACTGAGTCTGGGCGCCCTGGACACCCGGCTGTTCACCGCCATGGTGGTGATGGCCCTCGTCACCACCCTGATGACCGGGCCGCTGCTGAGCCGCTTCCAGCGCGACGCGGAACCGGATCCGAGGCCCGTCCGGCAGCCCGCCGAGCACCTCGGGGAAAGGGCGGTCCAGTGACGGCCGCCGGCACCCGGGAAGGCCCGGCCCTGCCCGCCACCACCCTGCCCACCCCCCTCCCCACCGCCCTGCTCACCGCCCCTTCGTCCGCCCGGCGGCCGCTGCGCGGCCGTGCGGACGAGTACGCGCGGGTGCTGCGGGCCCTGGAGCACGGACTCCGCGGCGGCTGCGCCCTGGTGGCGGTCGAAGGAGCACCCGGCGCCGGGAAGAGCCGGTTCCTGGCCGAGTGCACGACCGCCGCGGAACGGCTCGGCTTCACCCGCGGCCACCGGTTCCCGCTCTCCGTACCGTCCGGGCCCGGGGAGACCGGCCCGGACGGCGGCCCCCGGCTGATCGTGATCGACGATGCCCACTTCCCGGGCGAGGAGGCCGGTGACCCGCTCCTCGCCCACCGGCACACCCGGTACGGCGGCGGGGTGGTCTGGCTGGTCGCCCGGCGGTCCGGGGCCGGCTCCGGCAGCCCGGACGCGCTGCTCGCCGGGTCGATCGGCCCCACGGAGCGGATCGTCCTCGGCCCGCTCCGGGGGGCGGCGGCCCTCCAGGTCGCCCGCGACGTCCTCGGCGTACCGCCGTCGCCCGCGCTCGCCCGGGTGCTGAACCGGGCCTGCGGTCATCCGCGGCTGCTGGTGGAGCTGCTGGAGGGGATGCGGGAGGAGGGGACGCTCCGGGTGGGCGCCCGGGAGGCGGAGCTGGTCGAGGAGCGCATTCCGCAGCGGCTGCGGGTGCTGCTCCAGACCGTGCTCCAGGACTATCCGGACCAGTGCCGGCAGATGCTGCGGGTGGCGGCCGTCCTGGGCCGGGAGAGCCAGGTCGACGTTCTGCTGTCGATCCTGCACGTCTCGCCGTCCACCCTGCTGCTGATCCTCGACCGGGCGGTCGCCACCGGGGCGCTGACCGTCGGCAACACCCGGGTCGGCTTCCCCAACGAGCTGCTGTGGCGGCTGATCGCCGATTCGGTGCCCGCCACCCTGCGGGAGGCCCTGCGCCGGCAGATGGCCGCCGTCGGCCCGGTGCCCGCACAGCCGTCCGCGCAGCCGTCCGTGGCGGGTACGGGACCGGAGGGCCCGGCGGCGGGCGGGCCGCCGGACCTCAACGGCCAGGAGTACGAGATCGTCCGGATGATCGGCGAGGGGCTGACCAACAAGCAGATCGCCCGCCGGCTGGAGATCTCCCCGCACACCGTCAACTACCACCTGAAGAAGCTGTTCCGGAAGGCCGGGGTGAACTCCCGGATCGCCCTGCTGCGCGAGGTCCGGCAGGACCGGCGGGAAGCGTCCCTGCGGTGAGAGGGGGCCCGGGACTGCCGCGCCGGGCCCGGCGGGCCGGAGCGGCTGCGCCGGGGCCGGGCGAAGGGGCCCGGGACGGCCGCGAGGTGCACCGGGCGGACCCGGTGCACCTCATGCGTCAGCCCAGGGCGGGCCGCTCGTCCGCCCAGGGCCGCGCGCTCTCGAAGGCGGCCGCCAGACCCAGCAGCCGGGCCTCGTCGCCCGGCGCGCCGACCAGCTGGATCCCCACCGGCAGCCGCTGCCCGGCCCGGCCCGCGGGGAGCGAGACCGCGGGCTGCCCGGTGATGTTGAACGGATAGGTGAAGGCCAGCCAGTCCGCGTACGCCCGCCACCGCTCCTCGAACCCGGGGCCCTCGGGGGCCGCGCCGAGGAGCGGCGGCAGCACGGTCATCGTCGGGGTGAGCAGGACGTCGTACTCCGTCCAGAAGCCGATGACCTCGGCCGCCCGGCTCTGCGCGGCCGCGACGGCCGCGACATAGTCGACGGCGCCGAGCCGCTCGCCGCGCAGCGCGACGTCCAGGGTCTCCGGCTCCAAGTCGGCCAGCCGGCCCGGCGGCAGTCCGCGGACCATGGCGGCGACGTTCGCCGCGATGACCGTCAGCAGCGGGTCGAGCAGCCCGCCGAGCGGGGGCGCGATCTCGACCGGCTCGATCCCGAGGTCCCGGAAGGCGGCCACCGCCTTGAGGAAGACCTCCCGTACCTCCGGGTCGACCGTGCCGTGCGGCGGGACGGCCGTATAGGCCACCTTGAGCCCCTCCGGCGGCCGGTCGCAGGCGTCGAGGAAGGACCCGGACGGTGCGGGCAGCCCGTAGGGCTCCCCGGTGACCGGGCCCGCCGTGACGTCCAGCATCAGGGCGGCGTCCCGGACCGTACGGGCCATCGGGCCGTTGATGACGTACCCCGCCCACTGCTCGTGGGAGGAGGGCGCCCAGGGGACCCGGCCGCGGGTGGGCTTGAGGCCGACGATCCCGCAGGCCGAGGCCGGTACCCGGCCCGACCCGGCGCCGTCGGCGGCCAGGGCGAGCGGGCCGATGCCCGCCGCCACCGCGGCCGCCGCGCCGCCGCTGGAGCCCGCCGGGCCGTACGCCGTGTTCCACGGGTTGCGGGTGGCGGGGAACGCCCGGTTGTCGGTGGTGATCCGCAGCCCGAACTCCGGCATGTTGGTGCTGCCGACGAGGATGCCGCCGGCGCGCCGGAGCCGGGCGACGACCTCGCTGTCGAAGCCGGGCCGGTAGCCGGTGAAGGGCACCGAACCGTAGGCGGCCGGCAGGTCCTTCGACTCGTTGACGTCCTTGACGGTGAAGGGGACGCCGTGCAGCGTCCCCCGTTCCGCCGGGGGGACCGCGTCCGCGGCCCGGGCGTCCGCCAGCGCGCCCTCCGCCCGGACCGCGACCACCGCGTTCAGCTCCGGGTTCACCGCCTCCAGTCGCTCCAGCACCGCCTCGGTGACCTCGACGGCGGTCAGTTCCTTCCGCCCGATCAGCTCACGCAGTTCGGTCGCGGGTGTGTAGATCGGTGTGTCCATCGACGGCTGCTCCCATGGGGTCGCGGGCCGGGCTTCAGCCGGCCTCTCGTACGAGGTCGAGCACGGTCTCCACACACCGGTCGGCGAGCTTCGCCGCACGGTCGTCCGCGACGATCCCCTCGGCGTAGGTGAAGTTCCAGACGAGCTGGTGGTGGCTGGAGTTGACGGTGGCGACGAACGCGCCGACCACCGACAGCGAGGCGATGAACTGCGCGCCCGTCGCCCGCCACGGGCCGATGGCGTCCGGAACGGGGAACCGGCCGATATTGGAGATGCAGAAGTTGATCGGCCCCTTCTCGTCCAGATGCCGTACGAACGGGAGGGCGTCGGCGGGACAGGTGGGGCCCGCCGTCCCGATGGTCCGGATCATCGAGAACTGCTCGCCCCGGGCCTTGCGCTCCTTGAGATCCGTACTGATCTCCCGGGCGGTCTCCCAGAGCGGGACGGCGCGGTCGTGCCGGACGAGGGACGGGATGGTCGCCACATAGCTGCCGACGTCGTCCGGGCCCACGGGGGGCTCCAGATCTCCGCGGAAGTCGACCGGGGAGCCGATCGAGTACCAGGATCCGTCCGGGGCCCCGGCGTCCGTGCCGACCGCGTGCACCATCGCGGCGGCGAGGACGCCGTGGACCGTGGCGCCGTGCGCGCGGCAGGCCCGGAGCAGCCGGTCCAGGGTGCCGGCGTCCAGGGAGCGGTGCAGAAACCGGGTACGGCGGCGTTCGAAGGGCACGGTCTCGTCGGCGTCGACCCGCAGCGGCGTCAGCCGCGCCAGGTCGCCCTCGTCCCGTTCGGACTTCGCCCGGGCCGCCGCGTCCCCGGCCGGGCCGCGGTGCCCGGCCGGGAAGAGTTCCTCGGCCGGGGGCAGCACATCGCGGTGCGGGACCGCGGCACCGGCGGCGAGTTCGGCCCACTGGCGGACCAGGGAGATGACCGTGGTCCCGTCCGCGACGACATGCAGCAGGCTCAGCAGCAGATCGTGGACCTCGCCGTCGGGCCCGGGACCGCTGACCACGGTGGCCGTGGCCAGCGGTCCGGTACGCCAGTCGACCGGGCCGTTGACCAGGTCCCGGTCGACGGTCCGCACCCAGGCGTCCGCGGCCTCCGCCGCCGACGCGAAGGTGCGGTGGTCCAGCGGGACGGGCCGGTCCACCGGGACGAACCGGGGGTCCCGGCCGCCGGGTCCGGCCTCGACGGCCACCCGCAGCAGCGGGTGCCGGGCCTGGAGCGCGGTCAGCGCCTCCCGCAGGGCCCGGGGGGAGACCCGGCCGTGGAGCCGGATCCGCCCGACGACATTGAGCGGGGCTATCTGGTCGGCTATCCAGTACCAGCGCTCCAGCGGGCTCAGCTCCCGCCGGATCACGGGCAGGGGTGTCACAGTCATGTCCGCTCCCCCGGTCAGCCGACGGGCGAATCGGCGAGCGGCCGGAACATGGCGGCGCTCGCGCGGGTCTCCGGGGTGGTCTGCCAGGGCGGGTTGGTGCCGAAGGCGAGCAGCACCTCCTCGCCGTCGGCGCGGAAGACGACCGGTTCGCCCTTCTCGACCCAGACCATGTCGCGCGGACCCGCGGAGACCGATCCGCCCTCGAAGTCGACGGCGAACCTGCCGGACAGGATGATGATGAACTCGTCGTAGCTGGGCACCCATTCCATGGTGTCGCCCGGGTACAGGGCGGCGAATCCGGCGCCCATCGACTTGGGGATGCCGTCGTCGGCCAGATCGCCGATATAGATGCGTTTGTCCGCGAACTGCTGCCAGTTCGCCTGCTGGAAACCGTACTTGTGCGCGGCCATGGCCGTCTCCCGTCTCTGGGGCTCCGCTGCGGCTCCGTGCGGTGTACGCGGGTGGCGCGGGCGTACGTGTGTGTACGTGGGTGTCCGTGCCGGGCTCTCCGCGTCAGACCAGCGGGGAGATCGGGTCCTCCACGCCGAGGAGCGCCTTTCCGTACATCTCCCTGATCACCGCGGGCTGGAGGATGGCGTGCCGGGCGGCGACATTGGAGTCCCGCCAGATCCGCTGGAGGGCGCTGGACTCGGCGAACCCGCCGGCGCCGTGCGCGGTCAGCAGGATGCCGAGCGCCTCGGTGACGAGTCCGATGGCGCTGCTCAGGTCCGAGCGGGCCCGGAGGCGGCCGAAGGCGTCCAGCGGCTCGCCGCTCGCCGCGGCGGCGTCGATGGTGTCCGCGACCCGCCGGACCAGGAGTTCCGCGATATCGGTCTTCTGGGCGGCCTCGGCGTACTGGAGCTGGAAGGCCGCCGAGTCCCGCTGCTTCTCGAAGAAGGTGAAGGTGACGGCCTTGTGGGCGGACGCCTCCCCGACCAGCCGCAGGGCCGCCCGGGCGAGTCCCAGGTGGGGTGCGACCAGGGCGGTGGCGGTGAGGAACTGGACGAAGGCCGAGCGGGGCAGCGGTCCGCCGGTCCGCTGGACCGGGTAGTCGCCCGCCATCGCCTTCGGCACCGACAGGGTCCGGTGGTCGGGTACGAAGATGTCCTCGGCGACCACGCTGTTGCTCCCGGTGCCCCGCATCCCGGCGGTGAACCAGGTCTCCTCCACCTTGTAGTCGGCGGCGGGGATCAGCGCGATGCCCTGGTCGACGATCTGCCCGTCCGCGTCCGGGACCGGGAAGCCGATGACGGACCAGTCGGCGTGCCAGGCCCCGGAGGTGTAGGCCCAGCGGCCGGAGATCCGGTAGCCGCCGTCGACCCGGTGGGCGGTGGCGCTGGGGGTGAGCACCCCGGACACCTTCGTCCCGGGCCCGGCCGCGAAGACCTCGTCCTGGGCCTGCTCCGGGAAAAGACTGACCATCCAGGCCACCGAGTTGCAGACCGACACCAGCCAGGAGCTGCTGCCGTCGCCCTCGGCCAGGGTCGCGGAGACGTCGACCAGGGTCCGCAGGGACGCCTCGTGGCCGCCGTACCGGCGGGGGACCGCCAGTCCGAACAGCCCGGCGTCCACGAGGGACCGCACGGACTCCTCGGGCAGCCTGCGGTCCTGTTCACCCCGTTCGGCGTTGCGGGCGAGCAGCGGAACCAGTTCGCGCGCGCTGCGCAGCAGCTCGGCCGATTCCGGGGAATTGCTTTCCTGATGCGTTCGGTCGACGGTCATGGGATCTCCACCTCAGCGAGCGAATGCCGCGATCTGATCGGTGATGGACATACTTTTTCCCGGAGGCAATGCGGAATGCGTACCGAAAAGCCGGTTGCCATAGACGAGCGGGGCGTCGGCCGCCGTACCGGAGACATGGACCACCAGGCTCAGCAGCAGCAGATGGTCGCCGCCGGCGACGAACTGCTGGGGGAGGCAGACGAGCCAGCCCGGCGCGTCCCGCAGTCTCGGCAGGTCCCGGTCCCGTTCCCAGTCGACCTCGTCGAACCGGTCGGCGGCCGGGGAGGCGAAGAGACCGGCGGTGCCGGCCTGTCCGGCGCCCAGCAGATTGACCCCGAACCGGCCGGTCCGGCGGATCTTCGGCAGCAGCTTGGACCGGCGGTCCAGGGCGATGGTGACCATGGGCGGACGGAGCGACAGCGAGGTGAGCGAGCCCACCGTCGTACCGTGCGGCCGTCCGTCCGCCATGGCCGTGACCACCGCCACCGAGGTGCAGACGCCGGCCATGAAATCTTTGAACTCTCGCTCCGAAACCATTCTTTCTCCTCAGAGCGCGAAGGAACCGGAAAGATACTTCATGGAGTTCACGGAGTTCTGCGGCGGGGATTCCAGCGGCCTTTTCGGCATTCCCCGATGCCCCGACATTGCGTAGGCTATCCAGGGCCCCGGACCGCGTCCAGCGAATCCATTCGGCACTACTCGAATACGTAGTCCGCGGTCCGGGCGGGTAAACCGGCCGCCGGGGCGGCCGGTCGCGGGTGGTTATACGGACTGCCGGGCGGCCGGTCCGGACACCCCTATCGCCGCGGTGATCCCGCTGAAATGCCGGTCGAGCAGCGAATCGGGCAGCAGCCGGGCCAGCCGGCCCATCCGGCGGGCGTCCGCCCCCACCCAGTAGCGGGCCCGGGGGCGGGCGTCGGTCAGGGCGCGGACGACGGTGCGGGCGAAGTCCTCGGGGGTGGTCCGGCTGGCCATCGCCCCCTGCCCGTTGCCCGCCATGAAGCCGCTGAACGCGGTGCGGTAGAGATCGGCGACCGCGGGGGGCACCTGGTCCAGCACCTGGTCGCCCGCCGCGCCCACCTTGTTCCAGATCGGGGTGAGGATGGCGCCCGGTGCCACGATCGACACCCCCACCCCGCCGGGTGTCAGTTCCCGGCGGAGCGCGTCGCTCAGCGCCTCCTTGGCGAACTGGGCCGTGGAGTAGGCCCCGAGGAACGGGACGGCGGCCTTGCCCAGTCCGGAGGTGACATTGACGATGCGCCCGCGCTCCCGGCGGAGCAGCGGCAGATGGGCGCGGATCATGCCGAGATGGCCGACCACATTGACGTCGAGCTGGCGGCGGAACTGCTCGTTGTCGACGCATTCCAGCGGGCCCGGGACACAGATCCCGGCATTGTTCACCAGCCCCCGCAGCCCGCCGTACTCGCGTTCGGCGAGTTCGGCGCAGTCCCGTACCGACGCGTCGTCGGTGATGTCGACGACGGCGTAGCGCAGCCTGCCGTACAGGGACTCGGAGAGCAGCTTCTCCCCGTCCACGGTCCGCCGGACGCCCGCGAGCACCTGGAAGCCGCGGCTCTCCAGCTCCAGCGCGCACTCCCGGCCCAGTCCCGACGAGGCGCCGGTGACGACGACCGCCCCGTTCGCCGGGAGCCTTCTGCGCGCGGCCCGTCCGATCATCGGTTCAGCCTTTCGAATTCGCGGGGCAGGGGTCCGGCGCCGGGGAAGGTCAGCGCGGGCTCCAGCTTGCTCACCAGGGTGCGGTGCGGCATCAGCCGGAAGTAGGCGTCGCGGATCCGGCGGCGTACCGGCCCCTGGGACTGTTCGAAGTCGCTGATCGCCCGGGTGGCTTCGACGATCATGCGGGTCCGGTCGTAGCGGGCCGCCTCGTAGGCGCGCAGCCCGCGCGGTACGTCCGGGGCGTGCTGGAGGTTGGCGGCCAGCACCGCGGCGTCCTCCATGGCCATGGCGGAGCCCTGGCCGAGGCTGGTGAGCATGGGGTGGGCGGCGTCCCCGAGCAGGGTCACCGGGCCGGTGCCCCAGGGCCGCAGGAAGGGCCGGTCCCGGGTGTTGAGGGTCAGCAGATCGGCGGGCGGGGTGACCCGGATGGCCTCCCGGACCTCGTCCGGCCAGCCCGCGTACGCCTCCAGTACCCCGGCCTTGCCGCCGTCCCAGGTGCTGGACTCCTCGAAGGGCATGTTCTTGGTGCCCCACCAGTAGAGGCGGCCGCGCCCGATGTCGACCAGGCCGAACCGCATGCCGTCGCCCCAGAAGTGCACGACCGCGCCCGGGGGGAACTTCGGATGGCTGTACTCGGTGATGCCCAGCCAGGCGATGTACCCGCTGTCGTGGGCGGGTTCGGCGGGCCCGGCGAAGTGCCGCCGGACCACCGAGTTGAACCCGTCGGCGCCGACCAGCAGATCGGCCTCGGCCTCCTCGCCGCCCGCGAACCGGACCCGGGCCCGGTCGCCGTCGGTCTCGAAGCCCTCGGCCGTCGCGCCCAGGGTGACCGGGATATCGGCCGCCGCGTCCTGGAGCGCGGTGAACAGATCGGCCCGGCTGATGCAGACGCACGGCACGCCCAGCCGCCGGACGATCTCCGGGAAGGGGAACTCCCGGATCAGCCGGCCCTTGCGGTCCTTGACGTGGTACGTCTCCATGACCCGGCCGTACTTCTCCAGGCCGAGGTCGATATCGAGGGTGGCGAGCGCCGCGGTGGCGTTGGCCATCACGGAGAGCCCGAATCCGGCGGCCCGCAGCTCGGGGGCCCGCTCGTAGACCTGTACGTCGAAGCCGACCCGCCGCAGGGCGATCGCGGCGGTCAGCCCGCCGATTCCCGCCCCGACGACGACGGCCGTCCTGGTGCCGCTCATCAGTGCTTCCCGCTTTCGCTCGCCTGGAGTTCGATGGCCCTCAGCACCACACCGACGATGTCCGGCACCCGCGGCTCCTCCATGATCGTGAGATGGTCGCCCTCGACGTCGACGAGCGTCAGGCGGCCGGTGGTGCGCTCGCGCCAGCCGTTCGTCGGGTCGGCGTGCATGCTGTCGATGGCGGTGTGCATGGCCAGCAGGACACCGGGCAGCGGATCCCTGGCCCGGACCAGCACCATGTCGTGGTCCACGACGTCGGGGCGGTAGTCGAAGGCCGACCGCCAGTTGGTCTCGTACAGCTTGAACAGCCTGCGGACCACGGCGTCGCCGCTGCCCGCGGGCAGTACGCCCTCGTCGATCGCGAGCCTGGTCATGAACGCGAACTTCTCGTCCAGCGTGGTCAGACCGGGCGGCAGCAGGTCACCGGCGGTGGCGCTGCCGTGCTGGAGCCAGAGCAGCTCCCAGAAGAACCAGCCCAGCAGGGCCTCGTCGTCGGTCCACGGCCGCCGCCCGGGGTTGAGCGCGGTGGTGTCGAGCAGGATCAGCGAGCCGACCGCCTCCCCGGCGGCGTGGAGCTGCCGGGCCATCTCGAAGGCGACGAACCCGCCGAAGGACCAGCCGCCGATGTGGTACGGCCCGGTGGGCTGGACCCGGCGCATCGCCTCGATGTAGTTGGCGGCGAGGTTCTCCAGGCCGCGGACCGGATCCGTACCGGCGTCCGTACCGGCCGCCTGGAAGGCGTAGAAGGGCTGGTCCTCCGGAAGATGCTTGGCGAAGGGCACGTAGCAGAGCACATTGCCGCCCATGGGGTGGGCGAAGAACAGCGGTGTCCTGGTGCCCCCGGGGCGGATCGCCACCAGCGGGTCGAAGCCGGCCGGTCCGGTGCCCGCCGAGCGGAGCCGTCCGGCCAGTTCGGCCACGGTCGGCGCGACGATGAAGTCCGAGAGCGGGATGGCGGTGCCGAACCGCTCCTCGGTGAGGACCACCAGCCGCATCGCGGTGATGGAGGAGGCACCGAGGTCGAACAGGTTGTCGTGGACGCCGACCTCGGGGAGCTGGAGCAGATCGGCCAGCATCTCCGCGAGGGCCCGTTCGTACTCGTCCCGCGGGGCGACCCG
Source organism: Streptomyces sp. NPDC003691 (assembly GCF_053981115.1). Taxonomy (NCBI): domain Bacteria; kingdom Bacillati; phylum Actinomycetota; class Actinomycetes; order Kitasatosporales; family Streptomycetaceae; genus Streptomyces; species Streptomyces sp. NPDC003691. The sequence continues at coordinate 36,710 of NZ_JBSFNQ010000042.1, forward strand.
GCCGCCGCGCGCCTCGGGGACCAGCGGGATCTTCGCCAGCGCGGCCTCGTCCCGTTTGCCGTTGGGGGTGAGCGGTACGGCGGGCAGCCAGGCGAAGTGCGCGGGCACCATGTACTCGGGGAGGGCGGCCCGCAGGCGGCGGCGCAGCGCGTCGAGGTCCACCCGTTCCGCGTCGCCGACCAGGAAGGCCGCGAGCAGGGTGTCCCCCGCCGCGCTCCGGCGGGCGACCACGGCGACATCGGTGATGCCGGTGGTGTCGGCTGTATCGGAGGTGTCAGAGGTGTCGGAGGTATCTGCGGTGCCGGTGATGCCGCCGGTGCCGGTGATGCCGCCGGGGTCGCCCGTGGTGGCCGCGGTGATCGCCAGCTCCACCTCGGCGGGCTCCACCCGGTAGCCGCGGACCTTGACCTGCCGGTCGGCCCGGCCCAGGCAGACCAGACTGCCGTCGGGGAGGTACATCCCGACGTCACCGGTCCGGTAGAGCGGCCCCGAACCGTCCGGGGCCGGGACGAACCGCTCCTCCGTCAGCTCGGGCCGTCCGGCGTAACCGCTGGCGAGCCCGGCGCCGCCGACATAGATCTCACCCCGGGCACCGGCCGGTACCGGGCGCATCCCGGCGTCCAGGAGCAGCAGCCGGGCGCCGTGGATGGGCCGTCCGACCGGCGGCAGCGCGGGGAAGTCCCGCGGATCGCCGGTCAGTTCGTGGAAGGCCGCGGCATGGGTCTCGGTGGGTCCGTAGTGGTTGTCGAGCAGCGCGTCGCCGAGGGAGGCGCAGAAGCGGCGGATCTCGTCCGTCATACGGAGCTGTTCGCCGGAGGAGCAGAGGACCCGCAGCCGTCCGGGCACCAGGCCGAGGGCGTCGGACGCCTCCGCCATCTGCTGGAGCGCCACATAGGGCAGATGGACGCGGTCCACCCGCTCCCGGTCGATCAGCCGCAGCAGCGCGGGCATATCGCGCCGCAGTTCCTCGGCGACCAGGACCAGGGTGCCGCCGCCGCAGAGGGTGGAGTACAGCTCCTGGAAGGAGACGTCGAAGCTCAGCGGGGCGTACTGGAGGGTCCGGCTGCCCACGGCGCTGCTCGGGATGCCGTTCTGCCAGGCGACGAGGTTGGCCAGGGAGCGGTGCGGGGCCGACACCCCCTTGGGGCGTCCCGTGGAGCCCGAGGTGAAGAGCAGATACACCTCGTCGTCCTCGCCGATCTCCGGCGGCAGGGCCTCCTGGCCGCCCGTCCCGCCGGTGCCGTTGTCCGTGCCGCCGGTGTCCGTGCCGCCGGTCAGCGACGCGTAGGGGACCAGCGGGACCGTGGTGTCGAGGAGGTCCCGGTGCGCGTCGTCGACGACGACACAGGCCGGCTCGCCCTCTTCGATCATGGTCCGGAGCCGGGCCACCGGGTAGGCGGTGTCCAGCGGCACGGTGGAGCAGCCCGCCTTGGCGATGCCCAGCATCGCGGCGACGGTCTGCGGGGTCCGGCCCATCGCGATACCGACGCGCTGCCCGGGGCGGACCCGGCCCGCCAGCAGGTTCACCGCGATCCGGGTGGCGATGCCGTCCAGTTCCGCGTAGGTCCAGGAGTGTCCGTCGGCGACCACCGCCTCCGCCCGCGGCGAGCGGCGGGCCTGTGCCTCGAAGGCGCGCACCACATTGGTCCGGGGCGGTTCGGCCGGGGCGTCCTGCGCCGCGGGGGCGAGGAAGTCCAGCCGGACGGCCTCGTCGGGCCGTTCGGCGATCCGGCGCAGGATCCGGAGGTACGTGTCGGTGTAGAGCCCGGCCTGGCCCGGGGTGAACTGGCGCCCGGAGAAGTCGAGCCGGAGCCGGATGCCGTCGTCGACCGGGTCGACCATGGCGTTGACGACCAGGCCGAAGTTGGTCTCCTCCCAGACCTCGAAGCCGAGGCTGTCGAGGCCCGGGGCCCGCAGGACGGCGCCGAGCTGCCGGAAGTGGATGTAGTTGAAGAGGGTGTCGACCAGCTCCGTACGGCCGAGGTCCTCCTGGACGGTGGCCAGCGGGACCCGCCGGTGCGGATAGCTCTCCCGTTCCCGCTCCACCACCCGGCGTACGACGTCGAACCAGGTGCCGGCGTCCGCGTCGACCCGCAGGGGCAGGGTGTTGAGGAAGAGGCCGCAGGTGCGTTCGGCGCCGTCGGAGTCCGGCCGGCCGTGGGTGACCAGTCCGGTGGTGATGTCGGTCTGCCCGGAGAAGGCGCGCAGCAGCAGGACGTGTGCCGCGAACAGGACCGACTTCACCGGGACCCGGCGGTCGCCCGCCGTCGCGCGGACCGCGGCGGCGATGTCCGCGGGGAGCATCAGATCGCATTCGGTACGGTCGTCGGGCCCGGGGGCCTCGTGCGGGCGGAAGCTCTCCAGCTGGGGCTGGGAGGCCCCGGCCAGTTCGCGCCGCCAGTACTCCCGGCTCTCCTCCGACGCGATCGCCGCGCGCTCCTCGGCGACGTGCTGCGCGGCCGACGGCGGGACGGTGCCGGGCACCGGTTCGAGGTCGAGGCCGACCAGATGGCCGTAGTCCTGGAGGAGTTCGGAGACCAGGTTGGCGACGCTGCCGCCGTCGAGGATGGCGTGGTGGAAGCTGAAGACCAGCTCCAGGGTGTCCGGCAGGACGAAGGCCCGGAAGTGGTAGAGCGGTGCCCGGTCGAACCGGTAGTCGTACCGGCGCCGTACCGCGATGTGCTCGTGGATGGCCGCCTCGGCCGCTTCGGCGGCGGAGCCGCGCTCGTCGGCGACGCTCAGCCCGCCCCGGGCGGTGGTGTGGACGATCTGGAGCGGTTCGGAGTAGCCGGCCAGGGCGAAGGAGAGCCGCAGCACGGCATGGCGGGCGACCAGCCGGTCGAAGGCGGTCCGGAAGGCCGTCTCGTCCCACGGGACGGCGAGGCTGTAGCGGAAGACGTCCTTGTACGTCCTGGAGTCCTGCTTCTCGCGGCTGTGGAACAGCAGGCCGAGCTGGAGGCTGGTGACCGGATAGGCGTCCTCGTACGTCTCCAGTTTGGCCCGGTCCACATGGGAGACCAGGCCGAACGGGCGGAGCGCGGCGGACGCGACCCGGGCCCCGGCGTCCGGCACCGTGCCCGCGGTGATCTCGGCGCTCTCCGCCAGGGCCGCCACGGTCGGGTTGCGGACGAAGTCCTCCATGGAGAACCGGATGCCCGCCTTCTCGGCGAGCGCCCGCACCCTCAGCATGCTGATCGAGTCGCCGCCGATGACGAAGTAGTCCGCGTGGACGCCGACCGGGCCGCTGCCCAGGACCTCCGCCCAGATATCGGCGAGCACGGCCTCGTGGCTGTCGCGCGGGGCGTCGTCCTCACCGCCGCCGCCGGTGGCGGCGGGCGCGGGCAGAGCCCGGCGGTCGGCCTTGCCGTTGGGGGTCAGCGGGATCGCGGGGAGCCGCTCGAAGTGGGCGGGGATCATATAGCCGGGGAGCACCTCGGCCAGGGCCGCCCGGAGCAGGGCGGGGTCCAGCTCTCCGCCGGAGACGCAGTAGGCGACGAGGACCGGGCCCCGGCCGCCGCCGGGATGGTGGTCGACGACCACGGCGTCCCGGATGCCGTCCAGGGCAACCAGGGCGTTCTGCACCTCGCCCAGTTCGACCCGGTTGCCACGGATCTTGACCTGGTCGTCGGCGCGGCCGAGGTATTCGATGGTGCCGTCGGCGAGCAGCCGGGCCAGGTCGCCGGTGCGGTAGAGGCGGCCGCCGGGGCTGAAGGGGTCCTTCACAAAGCGTTCGGCGGTCAGCTCGGGGCGGTTGAGGTAGCCGCGGGCGACCTGGACGCCGCCGATGCACAGCTCGCCGGGGGCGCCGACGGGCTGGGGGCCGCCGTGCCGGCCGAGTACGTAGAGCGTGGTGTTCTCCACCGGGCGCCCGATGGGGACCCGGGTGACCGGACCGTGGGAGGCGGGCAGGCAGTCGTAGTAGGTGACGTCGACCGCGGCCTCGGTGGGCCCGTAGAGATTCACCAGCAGGGGTGCGTCCGGGCCGTCGAAGACCCGGTTGAACTGGGTGACCCGCTCCGGCGGCAGGGCTTCGCCGCTGCAGAACACGTACCGCAGCGAGGCCGCCCCGGCGGTTCCGCCGGGGCCGCCGTCCTCCAGCAGGTCGAGGAAGGGGCCGAGCATCGAAGGGACGAAGTGGAGGACGCTCACGCCGTGTTCGCGGACGACGCGGGCGATCTCCCGCGGGTCCTTCTCGCCGCCCGGCGGCAGCAGCACCACCCTGGCGCCCTGAACGCCCCACCAGAGCAGTTCCCAGACCGAGACGTCGAAGGAGATCGGGGTCTTCTGGAGCAGGGTGTGGCCGGGCCCGACGGGATAGCGGTGCTGCATCCACGCCAGCCGGTTGACGGCCGAGTGGTGTTCCACCATGACGCCCTTGGGGCGGCCGGTGGAGCCCGAGGTGTAGATGACGTAGGCGACGTCGTCCGAGGAGGCGGTGGGGCCCAGCGGTTCGGCCGAGCCGCGGTACAGCTCGGAGATCCGGCGCACCGGGACCCCGGTGTCGAGTTCCGTGGCGCGGTTCCCGCCGCGCAGGACCACCCTGGCCCCGCAGTCCTCCAGCAGCAGCTTGATGCGCGCGGGCGGATAGCCGGGGTCGACGGGGACGTAGGCGGCGCCGGACTTCAGGATCCCGAGCAGGCCGGGGAGGAGTTCGGGGCCGCGTTCGGCGAGGATGGCGACCCGTTCGCCGGGACCGGCGCCCTGGTCGCGCAGGGCCCGCGCCACCTGGTTGGAGAGCTGGTCCAGGGCGGCGAAGCTCAGGGTGGTGCCGGACGCGTCGTCGACCACGGCCGGCAGGTGCGGGGTACGGGCGGCCTGCTCGGTGAAGAGCCGGTGCAGCGTCTTCTCCCGCGGATACGGCACCAGGGGGCCCTGCCTGCGGCGGACCACGTCCTCGTACTCGTCGTCCGTGAGCATGGACAGCTCCCGGAGCGGCAGCTCCCGGAACTCCAGGCCGCGGCGGAGGATCTCCTGGACGTGTCCGGACAGCGCCGCCACGGTGAGATGGCCGTCGAACACGTCGTCGGCGTAGTCGAGGTCGACCCGGAGCCCGGGCTCGTCCTCGAAGGCCTGCACCATGACGGAGAGCGCGTTGGCGCTGTGGACGGGGGCCATGATGGTCGTCGTCCGGCCGGTGCCGGGGATCTCCGGGGGCCGGGGGAACCGCAGATAGGAGACCGTCACATCGAACAGCTGCCGGCCGCCGGCGCCGCGCGCGGGTGCCTCGCGGAGGATCTCGCCGAACGGCAGCCGCTCGTGCTCCCGCAGTTCGCCGACGACTTCGCGGACCTGGCCGGCGAGGCCGGTCAGGGTCGGTTCGCCGGTGACCGGGATCCGGACCGGCAGATTGTTGGCGAACTGGCCGACGGCCGCTCGCTCCCGGTCGCTCCGGCGGTTGGCGAAGGGCACCCCGAGGACGACCTCGTCCTCCTGGTGGATCCGCCCGAGGCAGACCGCGAGGGCCGACAGCAGGCAGGGGAAGGGCGACACTCCGGCCGCGACCATCCGCCCGACGAGGCGTTCGTCGAGGGTGAAGGAGGCCCGGCCGCGGCCGGGCCGGGCCGTTCCGGAGCGCGGGAACAACGCGGGCTCGACCCCTTCCAGATACTCCCGGTAGAACGCCCGGTCCCGCTCGCGCTCCTCGTCCGGGAACGCCGGGGCGGCCTCGCGGACGGACTCCCGGTCCGGCTCGCGGACGGGCTCACCGACGGACGTGCCGACGGGCTCGCGGACGGGCTCCCGGTACGCGGGCGTCGCGCCCCGCGCTTCCGGGCCCCGCGGTACGTCCCCGCCGCCGGACCGGCCGGCCCGCTCGCGGTATTCGGAGAGTATCCGCAGTGTTATCGAGTTCAGCGACCAGGCATCGGTGACGATATGGTGCGCCGTGATGACGAGATGTACGACATCCGTCCCCTCGGTGACGAGGGCGGCCCGGAACAGCGGCCCGTTACGGATGTCCAGCGGCCGGCCGAGTTCCTTTTCGCACCAGGCCGTCGCGGCACTTCCGGGGTCCGGCTCACCGGACAGGTCGATGTTCTCGAAGGACGGTTTCCAGGAGTCCGGGGTATCCGGCACCAGCCGGACCCGGGGAACTCCGCCGGCGTCCTCGGCAAACCTCAGCCGGAACGCGTCGCAGCCGCGCAGGGCACGGCCCAGGCACTCACCGAGTAACTCCCGGTCAATATCGCCCACCAGTCGCTCATGGATCAGAACATTGAATTGACAGGTCCCCGGTGACCGCGCTTCAGCCGCCCAGATGTCGCGCTGGTAGCCGGTCATTTCGAGAACCCTGGATTCTCCACTCCCCACCGAACGCCACTCCTTCGCCTGCCATTCGTACGAGAAATTGGCAACGCCCACGATCAGGCTAGGCGAGAAATGCGCCATACGGCGACTGCGTAATCGAGTAGGCCCGGCGGGTAAATGCGTAGTGGGCGGCTACCCATGGAGCGGAAACACCGGACCCGGCGCCCCGGGCACCCGCCGGCCGTCTGCCGGGACGGGCGGGCGGACCGGAGCGGCACCGGCCCGGGGAGGGCCGTGCCCGCGGTACGGGGAAGGGTGCCGGGCCCCGCCGGGCGGTGTGCCGGACGGTGTGCCGGACGGTCATGGACGGGGTCCGCCGCCGGGTCGCCGACGGGTCGCGAATGCGGAGCACACCGGCGGGAACAGTGCAAGCCTTGCAAACGTCTCCGTCATTTTTTCCCCAAGGAGCAGGGGTTCCGGCGCCGAAGCGTGGGACGCTGTCCCACGCTTCGGGACCGGTTCGCGGGACCGGTCGCGGGACCGCTGCGGGATCGACCGCCCGCACCACCCGCAACCCTCATGATCATCGGGCCGGGGACCGGCCCTGACACCGCATGGTCGCGGAACGGGAAAACTAGCCATTCTCGCCGAATGCGGATCCATTTACCTGCCCGAGAAAAGAGCAGGTCGCTCCGGGGGGCATCGGCTGCTGCCCGGCGCCGCATTCAAGCCAATCTGACCACCGGGTATGAACCCTTCCTTGCCCCGTATGACTCGTGTCCACCTATCGTAACTTCAGTCATCCGGTTCAAGACCATTAGTGCGGGCAGTGGAGTAGGGGGCACTCAGCGCGCTCAGCACCTGTCATCGGCGTGGTCGCAGCGGCGTATGGGCCGGCCGACCAGAGGCTACGAGATCGTGTTACGGGTTCACAGTAAACGTGTGAGCGAACGGTCTTCACCGTTCCGCCCTCCACCCGACACCGTCCCGTCGACACCGGATTCACATCAGAAGGGCATCCGTACGTCACCTCTGACATCCTCCGTGAACGGAGCACAGCATCATGACCGTTGGAATTCACCATCTGAGAACTTATCTCATGGCGGTCGACGAAGGCAGCATTTCCAAGGCGGCCGCCCGATCACATATGGCCCAGTCGGCAGTATCCCGCAGACTCGCGGAGCTGGAGCGGCATGTGAAGCAGCTTCTGCTGGAGCGCTCCGCGGAAGGGGTCCGGCCGACCGTGGCCGGTGAGATGTTCTGTGCCAAGGCCGACGCCGCGGTCACCGCCTTCGACGACGCCATGCGCTCGGACGCCCATCAGGTGCGTGCGCTGCGCATCGGCTATGCCTGGTCGGCCGCCGGCGCCTACACCAGCGAGATACTGCGCCGGTGGCAGGAGGTGAACCCGGAGGTGATGGTCCGTCTGAAGCGGATCGACGACCCTGTGGGCGGGCTCACCAGCGGTCTGGCGGATGTGGCGATCATCCGGATCCATGAAACGCGGCAGAGTCTCCACGAGGAGCTGCTGGTCATGGAGCCCCGGGTGGCCGCGGTCCCGGTGAGCAGTCCGCTCGCCGGGAAAGGCGAGATCCACTTACCGGATCTCGCCGAATATCCCCTGGTCATCAACTCGTTCTCCGGGACGACCAACCTGGAACTGTGGCGGGAAGGCAGAAAGCCCGCCGTGGCGGTGGAGGTGGAGACCATCGACGACTGGCAGACCTATATCGCCGCCGGTGTCGGGATCGGTGTGACACCGGCCTCCACCGCCTGGATGCACCCGCATTCGGAAATCAGCTACCTCCCGATCCGCGATGCGCCACCGGTACCGGTCTACCTGGTCTGGGCTTCCAACAACCAGCACCCGGCCCTGCGTTCCTTCATCAAATTGGCGGTGAACGTGGTGGCGGAGCTGGACGAGTAACCGAGGCGGCTCCCACCGGGCCGGCGTCACCGCCCTGCCGCCGGCCGGCGGATTCCGCTGCATTCACGCGTCCGACTTCACGGGCTCCTCCCGGACGGATTCGGCGCTCTCCTCCTCTTCGCTGCCGATGGTGCCGATGTGCCGCAGGACGACGGCCGACAGGACCGCGAGCAGCAGAGTGCCGACCGCGGCGACGAGCATCGCGATGTTCAGCCCGGCCGTGGCCGCCTCCCTCGCCTGGTCGAGCAGGCCCGCGGGCAGCTCCTTGGCCACCGACGCCGCTCCGGCGAGGCTGTCGCCCGCCGCTTCGGCCGCATCGGCCGGGGTACCGGCGGGGATCTCACCGTCGATCCGGTTCCGGTAGACGATGGTGGCCAGACTGCCCAGGATCGCCACTCCCAGCGCGAGACCCAGCTCCTGCACGGTCTCCGACATCGCCGACGCCGAACCCGCCTTCTCCGGCGGCGCGGCACCGACCACCAGGTCCGTACCCAGGGCGGCGATCGCCCCGAGACCGAGATAGACCAGCCCGAAGCCGATCACCATCAGGGCGATACCGCCCGACGAGTCCACCAGGGTGAGCAGGACGTATCCGACGGTGGAGAGCACCAGGGTGGCGGCGACCACGATGGCGGGCGGCACCCGGCGGGCCACCAGCGGCGCCCCGATCGCGGCCACGAACATCATCAGCGCGGGCGGTCCCATCCAGAGCCCCGCCTCGACCGGCGGCAGGCCCTCCACCAGCTGGAGCTGCTGGGTGATCAGCAGCATCGAGCCGCCGACCCCGACCAGACCGATGAGCAGCACGCTCAGCGCGGCGCTGAAGGTGCGGTTGGTGAAGAGCCGCATATCGAGCAGCGGGCTCTCCAGCTGTCCCTGGCGCCGGACGAAGACCACCGCGAAGGCCAGGCCGATCAGCGCGGCGATGAGCATCGGGACCCCGAAGCCCTCCTTGGCGCCGTGCTTGACCGCGTAGATCACCGGCAGGATCGCGACCAGCGACAGGACCACGCTGAGCAGGTCGAACCGACCGCTCTGCGGTGCGCGGTACTCGGGGATCAGCAGCGGTCCGGCGATCAGCAGGACGATCGCGACGGGCACCGCGAGCAGGAAGGCGGAACCCCACCAGAACGCGTCCAGCATCACGCCGCCGACCACCGGCCCGAGCGCCATGCCGAGCGCGAAGCTGGTCGCCCAGATACCGATCGCCACCGAACGCTGGCGTACGTCGGCGAACATGTTGCTGATCAGCGAGAGGGTGGACGGCATCAGGGTGGCACCGGCGATGCCCAGGGCCGCGCGGGCGGCGATCAGCAGTTCGGTGCTGTTGGAGTAGGCGGCCACCACCGAGACGGCGCCGAAGGCGGCGACACCGATCAGCAGCAGCTTCCGGCGGCCGATCCGGTCGCCGAGGGTGCCCATCGTGATCAGGAAGCCGGCGATCAGGAAGCCGTAGGCGTCCATGATCCACAGCGTTTCGGTGCTGCTCGGGTTGAGGTCCTCGGCGAGCGAGGGCAGGGCGAGATAGAGGATGGTGACATCGAGCCCCAGCAGGATGGTGGGCAGGGAGAGGACGGCCAGTCCTCCCCACTCCCGGGGGCCCGCTCGATTGGCGACTGACACGCTCATGGCACTCCCATGCGTTCGAGGTCGAGAAGGTGCCACGACACCGTCCCGCCCGGCACGCACGATTTCCTGATGGTCGCCGACCGATACACTGCGACCATGCGCTACGGGGTGCTCGGCCCGCTGGCCGTCTGGGACGCCGAGGGACAGCCGGTCAAGGTTCCCGAGGCGAAGGTGCGCGCTCTGCTGGCGAATCTGCTGATCCACGGGGGCGGTCCGGTCCCCGCCGACCGGCTGATCGAGGACCTGTGGGCGGGCAGCCCGCCGGACGGTTCGGCCAACGCCCTCCAGACCAAGATCTCCCAGCTCCGCCGGGTGCTGGGCCGGGAGCGGGTGGTCCGCGAACCCGCCGGATACCGGCTGCTGCTCCCGGACGACGCCGTCGAGACGGTCGACGCGCTGCACTTCCAGCATCTCGCCGAGCGGGCCCGCGCCCATGACGACCCGTCGGTGAAGGGCGGCCTGCTGGCCGACGCGCTCGCGTTATGGCGGGGCCCGGCCTATGCCGATATCGCCGAGTACCTCTTCGCCCGGAGCGAGATCGCCCGGCTGGAGGCGCTGCGGCTGACCGTCCTGGAGGACCGGGCCGAGGTCCGGCTGACCCTGGGCGAACATACGGCTCTCGCCGCCGAATTGGGCGAACTGGTGGCGCGCCACCCTCTGCGGGAACGGCTCCGCACGGCCCATATGCGCGCGCTGTACCGCTCCGGGCGGCAGACCGACGCCCTGCGCAGCTTCCGGGAGTTACGGCGGCAGCTGGCGGACGAGCTGGGGGTGTCCCCCGGTCCCGCGGTCACCGCCCTGCACGAGGCGATCCTGCGCCAGGAGCCCCATCTGACTCCGCCGACGGTCGAATCACCGTCGTGCCGTACCAATCTCCCCACCCCGCTGACCTCGTTGATAGGCCGCGCCACGGAGGTCGGCCGGGTCCGGGCCCAACTGGGCGCGGATGCCCGGCTGGTGACGCTCACCGGTCTCGGCGGGGTCGGGAAGACCCGGCTGGCGATCGCCGCGGCCCACTCCCTGACGGAACGGTTCACCGACGGGGTCTGGCTGGTCGAACTGGCGGGCCTGGGCCCCGCATCCACCCCGGACGACGTCGCGGAGCGGGTCATCACCACCCTGGGGCTCTGCGATACGGCCGCCTCGGAGCCCAGCCTCGACGATCTGGTGGGCTGGCTCTGCCGGGCGGTGGCCCAGAAGAACCTGCTGATCCTGCTGGACAACTGCGAGCATCTGGTGGAGCCGGTGGCGTCGTTCGCCGGGGCCGTCCTGTCGACGGTGCCCGCCGGGCATCTGCTGGTCACCAGCCAGGAGGCGCTGGACATCCCCGGCGAGGTGGTCCATCCGGTGCCGCCGCTGGCACTGCCGGACCGGGCCGGACCGGGGGCGCTCGCCCGGTCCAGCGCCGTGGAACTCTTCGTGACCCGGGCCGCGGCGGCGGCGCCCGGCTTCGCCCTGGACAGTACGAACGCGGCGGCCGTCGCCGCCATCTGCCGCCGGCTGGACGGGATTCCGCTGGCGCTGGAGCTGGTGGCCACCCGGCTGCGGACCCTGAGCCCGGCCGAGCTGGCCGACGGTCTGCGGGACCGGTTCGGCCCGCCCGAGGTCCGGGCCCGCGGGCTGCCCGCCCGGCAGCAGACCCTGCGGGGCATGCTCGACTGGAGCTGGCAGCTGCTGACCCCGGACGAGCGGACCGTGCTGCGACGGCTGGCCGTGCACGCCGACGGCTGCACCCTGGCCTCCGCCGAGGCGGTCTGCGGCGGCCCGGACCTGGCCCCCGGCCGGGTACCCGATCTGCTCTCCCGGCTGGTGGACCGCTCCCTGGTGGTCCGGGAGGCGGGCCGGTTCCGGCTGCTGGAGTCGGTGGCCGCGTACTGCGCCGAACGGCTCGACGAGGCGGGCGAGACGGACACCGTACGCACCCGGTTCGTCCGGTGCTGCACCGAACTGGCCGAACGGGAGAGCGCACTGCTGCGCGGCCCGGAGCAGCGCCGCTGTCTGGAGCGGCTGGACGCGGAGACCGTCAATCTGCGCCGCGCCATCGGGCTCGCGGTTTCCGGCGGCGACACCGGGCACGCCCTGCGGCTGGTGAACGCGCTGGCGTGGTACTGGTTCCTGCGCGGCCGGCTGACGGAGGCCCGTAAGTGGTTCCAGAGCGCGCTGGCCGTGCCGGGCGAGGCGGCACCGGTCGTACGGTCGGCCGCCCGGGCCTGGCTGGCCGGGATGGAGGTGCGGACGTCTCCGGCGGGGGCGCGGACGGTCCCGGCCGGTGCGGAGCTGCTGTCGGGGCTCGGCGATCCGGTGCTGCGGGCCCGGCTGGAGTGGTTCGTCGGCACCGGGCTGACCGGCCAGGGCCGCCATGTCGAGGGCCGGCGGCTGGTGGAGGCCAGTCTGGCCGGGGCACGGGCCGCCGGGGACCGCTGGGGCGAGGCGGCGGCCCTGGTGGAGCTGGCCGGTCACACCCCGGCCCGGGGCGCGGCCCATGCGGAGCTGGGCGCCGCGCTCTTCCAGGAGACCGGGGACCGCTGGGGGCAGTTGCGGGCCACCCGGGCGCTGGCGCTGGCCGCGGAGCACGGCGGGGACCGGACGCGGACGGAGCAACTGCACCGCGAGGGCCTGCTGGTGGCCGAGGAGCTGGGGCTGTGGACCGAGGTCGTCGAGGCGCTGTCCTGGCTCGGCCGGACCGCGCTGGCGGGCGGTCATGCCCACCGGGCGACGGAGCTGTACGAGCGGGCGCTGGCCGTCTCGGCCGAACGGGCCTACAGCCGGGGCGAGGTGCGCGCCGAGATCGGTCTGGGCCTGGCCGCCAAGCTGCGCGGCGACCAGGACACCGCCCGGCGCCATCTGAACCGGGCCCTGGCCAAGAACCGCTCCCCCGCCCCCGCCACGGGCCCCGCCCCCGGCCCGGCGGCACCGGAACTGGTCCCGGGGGTCTGACCGGGAACTGCCCTGTGCACCGGGCGGGCCGGACGATCCGTCAGGCCATCCGCAGCTCGGCCCAGACCGTCTTGCCGGGGGCTCCGGGGGTGCGGACGACGCCCCAGTCGTGGCAGAGGCGCTGGACGATGAACATGCCGTGCCCGCCCGGGCGGCCCGCGCGGTGCGGGGTGCGGGGTGCGGGCTGGCCGGCGCCCCGGTCGGAGACCTCCAGGCGCAACACTTTGCCGTCGCAGCCGACCAGCAGCTCGTCCGGCCCCTCGGCGTGCAGACAGGCGTTGGTGACCAGCTCGGAGACGACCAGGAGGACGTCCTCGGCGGCGGCCCTGCGGTCGGCGGTGGCGGCGGGCAGCCAGCCCCAGTCGTACAGCGCCTGCCGGGTGAAGTCCCGGGCGAGCGGGACGATTCCGCTGGCGCTGGCCAGCGCCAGCCGCCGCACCGGGTCGGCGGGGCGGCCGGAGCCGCGCTGCGCCGTGGTGCCGTACGGCGCGGTCGGGGCGGCGTCGCCCCCGGCTCCGCTCGGCTCGGGGCCGAGGTCGCCCGGCTGCGGCCGGGTGGTGCTCATCAGCGCTTCACCTCACCCAATCACCAGATCGCCTGCTTGCTGGACTCAGAGTGCCCGACGGCGCACACTCCGCGCGGGACCCGTGAAAACTCTTCTGCCCCGCGGATCAGTGACAACACTCACCCGTGCGGTCGGCGGAAAAACCTGCGGAATCGCGCGGGAGATGCTGCTCAGCGGCCGAGGGCCGCTTCGACCGTCTCGTGGACGGTGAAGACCGCACCGGCCCCGGTGATCTCCAGCACCCTGGCCACGACGGGCAGCATGCCCGCCAGATGGACCCCGCCGCCCGCGGCCTCGGCCTTGAGCCGGGCGGTCAGCAGGACGTTGAGTCCGGTGGAGTCGCAGAATTCGAGCCGCGAGCAGTCGACGATCAGGGTGGAGAACCCTTCGGCGAGGGCTTCGTCGAGCGGGCCGCTCAGCAGTTGGGCCGTATGGTGATCGAGCTCACCGGCCGGTGCGAGGACCGCGCTGCGTCCCTCGGTCCTGACCTCGACCCGGAGGCGGCCCTGACTGACGCCGCCCATGGCGGTACCGCGGTCCATGTACGCCCCTTCGCGCCTGTGATGTGCGTCGAACCTTACGCCTTGCCGGTGCGCCGGAGCCATGCGGCACCCTCTATAAACGCCAACAAAACAGACATAAGCCCTAATTAACATTTGCATTGGCGCCCGATAACCGGGTAGGGCTTGTAGGGATACAGCAACGGGACCGTCCCGCGACCGGCATTGGAGGCGCCGCTCACCGCAGCTCGCACTGGGCTTCGGCAGCCTTATGCCGAGAACGATGGAGGAGACGCATGTCACCCCGGCTCGACGCAACGGTAATCCCCACGACCGCGCCGTCGACACAGGAAGCACCCGTCATACCGAACGCAGTACCGGCAGTGCCTGCGGCACCGGAATCCGCGGTGTCCGCGGCCCCGGCCGGCAGTGCGGCGCCCGCCGCGCACGACCCGCTCGCCGATCTCGGGCTGCCCGGGATCCCCTTCGACCAGGTGGCACCGCTGGACGCGCGCGCCCTGTCGAAGACGCTCTTCGCCCGCCTCCACGAACTGGAGGAGGGCACCCACGAGTACGCGTACGTCCGCAACACCCTCGTCGAACTGAACCTCGCCCTGGTCAAGTTCGCCGCCTCCCGCTTCCGCTCCCGCAGCGAGCCGATGGAGGACATCATCCAGGTCGGCACCATCGGCCTGATCAAGGCGATCGACCGGTTCGAGCTGGCCCGCGGAGTGGAGTTCCCCACTTTCGCGATGCCCACGATCATCGGCGAGATCAAGCGCTTCTTCCGCGACACCAGCTGGTCGGTCCGGGTCCCGCGGCGGCTCCAGGAGCTCCGCCTCGACCTGGCGAAGGCCGGTGACGAGCTGGCCCAGCGCCTCGACCGCTCCCCCACGGTCGGCGAACTGGCCGAGCACCTCGGGCTCTCCCGCGAGGAAGTCGTCGAGGGCATGGCCGCGAGCAACGCCTACACGGCCAGCTCGCTGGACGCCCAGCACGAGGAGGACGACAGCGAGGGCGCCCTCGCCGACCGGATCGGCTACGAGGACCACGGGCTGGAGGGCATCGAGTACGTCGAGTCCCTGAAGCCCCTCATCGCCGGGCTCCAGCCGAGGGACCGTAAAATCCTGTCCCTGCGCTTCGTCGCGAACATGACGCAGTCGGAGATCGGTGAGGAACTCGGCATCTCGCAGATGCACGTGTCCAGGCTGCTCTCGCGCACGCTGGTCAGGCTGCGCAAAGGACTGACACTGGAGGAGTGACACCGGCCCGCCCGGTGCCACAACCCCCCGGACGGCACGGTGCGGAGCCACCCGCTCCACCGAAGACGCGCAGGGCCCCTCCCGGCGGGAGGGGCCCTGCTCCGTCGTTGTCCGTTCGAGATTGACGGAGCGCCCGGAGTGGTCCACATTGGCGACGGGGTTCTTGGGGGGACGAAAATGGCTCAAGGGGAGGGCCGGCCGTCGTCCGTCTCGCCCTCGGCGCCGCATGCGGCGATCGAGGAGCTGATGCGGGCCAGGCTGGGCCGTGAATGTCTGTACGTACCGTCGTGCCGGCTCGGCATGTACCTGGCGCTGCGGCACTGGGTGAAACCGGGCGGCCGGGTGCTGATGGCGCCGGTCAACGACGACGTCATCTTCTTCGTGGTGCTCGCGGCCGGCCTGAAACCGGTCATGGCCCCGGTCCACCACCAGGACGGGTCCATCGACGTGGCCGCCATCCCCGACGCCACCTGGGAGGGCCTCTCCGCCGTCCTCACGGTCAATATCTACGGCAATCCGGACCCCGTCGCGGAGCTGCGCTCCCGCTGCCACCTCATGGGCATCCCCCTGATCGAGGACTGCGCCCATGCCATCGGCACCACCGTCGGCGGCCGGCTCGTCGGCACCTTCGGCGAGGCGTCCACCTACAGCCTCGGCAAGCACCTCGGCGCCCGGACCGGCGGCATCCTCGCGATCGCCGACCCCGCCCAGCGCCCCGCCCTCGAAGAGGCCAGGGAGGCCCTGCTCGCCCCGGGCAGCCTGATCTCCGAGCTGGCGTACGGCTTCCGCCCCTATCTGGAGTCGGCCGTCCGCGGTATGCGGCTGACCTCGCTGGCCTGGGCCGTGGTCCGGCTGCTCGGCATGGAGGAGCGGGGACCGGAGATCCGGATGCCGCTCCGGGCCGCGCGGCTGGTGGAGGCCCTGAACCACGCCCCGTCGCTGCTCCCCTTCAACGACTGGGTGAAGGTGGACATGCACGACTACCGGATGCGGCCGGGCTCGCTGCGGCTGAACCGGACGGAGCGCATGCTCACCGGCCTGGACACCCTGCTGGAGGAGTACCGCGCGGGCTCCGCGAAGCTGCTGGCGTCCCGCTGGGCGATCCGGCGGCCCGGCCCCGTACAGCCGCTCTTCCAGGTCCCGCTGCTGGTCGAGGACCGCGACGGGACCAGGAATCTGCTGCACCGCAACCGGATCAACACCGGCTATCTCTACGACCCGCCGCTCGACGTCTACGCCGCCGCCTTCACCGAGCACTCCCGGACCCCGGAGGCGGCCGAGTGGTTCGGCCGGCACGCCATGCCCGCCGACCCGCTGAAGGCGGACCGCATCCTCGAAGTCCTGGACCGGGCCGGAGTGGCCCCGGCCCCGCCGTTCTCGCCGCGCCGCCACGGCCCGCACCCGCTGGCCAACAGCCGCAAGGTGCGGCGCCCGTCGTCGCGGACCCTCACCACCGAGGCGTTCAGCGCGGACCCGGAGCCCCCGGCCGAGCCCATCGCCGTACCGTCCCAGCCGTCCGGCACCCCCGGCTTCCGGGAGCAGTCGACCGTCCAGCTGCGCGCGGCCGACCTGGTGCCCGAGGACCACACCGTACAAATGCGGATCCCGGCGTCCCCGGGTCCCCTGCCGGGCGAGCCGCGTGCCTGACACCGATACCACCCGGCTGCGCACGCTGCCGGATCCGTCCGACACCATGATGCTCCGCAGGGTCCCGTGGTCCGCCGCCGTCGCCGCGCCGCACCGCCCGCCCGCCGCCCCCGGGGACGGCGAAGGCGACGGCGCGCCGGAGGACGACGCTGGCGGCGGGGACTCCCTCTTCCGCAACGCCTACGCCCTGATGCTGTCGACCGCCGTATCGGCGGCGCTCGGGCTCGGCTTCTGGCTGGTGGCCGCCCGCTACTACTCGAAGGAGGCCGTCGGCGAGGGCTCCGCCGCCATCGCCGCGATGCGCCTGCTGGCCTCGGTCAGCGCCACCACGATGATCGGCGCGGTGGTGCGCTACGTGCCCCGCGCCGGGCGCCGCACCGGCCCGCTGGTCTGGCAGACGTACATCGTCGCCTCCGTCGTGGTCGCCGTCGTCTCGGCCGGGTTCCTGCTGACGCTGCCCCTGTGGGGCGAGTCGTACGAACCGCTCGGCGGGCTCTGGCCCGGACTCTGCTTCGTCCTGTCCTGCGTCGGCTGGGCCCTGCTCACCCTCCAGGACGGCGTCCTCACCGGCCTCCGCCAGGCGTTCTGGGTACCCATCGGCAACGCCGTCTTCTCCATCGGCAAACTGCTGCTGCTCGCCGCCTTCGCGAGCGCCCTGCCGGTGCTCGGGATCTTCGTCTCCTGGGGCGCCGCGATCGCCCTGTCCACGGTCCCGCTGGCCTGGCTGATCTTCCGGAAGCTGATCCCGCGCCAGGCCGCCGCCGACCGGGACCGCGAACCGCCCCGGCTCAAGGAGATCGGCCGCTTCCTCGCGGGCGACTCGGTGGGCGGCCTGTTCTCCCTGGCGATGATCAACCTGCTGCCGGTGATGGTGGCGGTCCGCTTCGACTCCGAGCTGAACGGCTACTTCTACATCGCGTACACCGTCGGCGGCACGATGGAGTTCATGGCCATCAACATGGCCTCCTCGCTGACCGCGCACGCCTCCCACAGCCCCGAGACGCTCGCCGCCGGGGTCCGCGGGGCGCTGCGGCGGATGGCGCTGCTGCTGGTGCCGGTGGTGACCGTCCTGGTGCTGTTCGCCCCGCTGATCCTGGCGCCCTTCGGAGGCTCGTACGCGGAGAACGGCACCACCGTGCTGCGGCTGCTGGCCGCGGCGGCACTGCCCCGGGTGGCGGTGGAGCTGTACATCGGGGTGCTGCGGGTCCAGGGCCGGACCGGCATGCTCGCCGTCGTCCAGGGGCTGATGTGCGCCCTGGTGCTGGGCAGCGCCGCGATGCTGCTGGGCCCGGCGGGGATCGCCGGGGCCGGCTGGGCGATGCTGCTGTCCATGCTGGTGATGGCCGTGGTGGTGGCCCCCGGGCTGCGTTCGGCGCTGGCGGGCAAGGAGCCCGAGCCGTCGAAGCTGTGGGCCCGGCTGGTGGCCCGGGGCCCGGTCAAGGAGGCCGCGTACGGCACCGACTGGGCGCGGAAGGCCGCCGAGCGGAAGGAGCGGGTGGCGCGGGACGAGGAGGAGTACGGCGCCGCCTATGTGTGGAGCGGGCACGACACCGCGACGCCCGCGTTCGGCATCCCCGTCTTCGTGCCGCCCGAGCCCAAGGAGACCACTCCCGCCGCCGGGACCGCGGTACCGGCCGGACCGGACGAATCGCGGATCGCGCTGGCCCTCTGGGTGCTGCTGGGGCTCTCCGCGGCGCTGTTCTGGGGTCCGCTGCTCTCCGCGCCCGACCTGCCCGCCGCCCAGGCGCTTTCCGGCAAGGAGCTGCTGAAGGCGCTGCCGCCGCTGACGGTCACCGCGGTGGTGCTGCTGATCGTGGTGCACAGCGCCGCGCTCTCCCTGCTCCGGCCGCGGACCGGGCTGCTCGCCGCGGCCATGCTGATGACCTTCGCCGCCCTGCACACCGCGCCCGCCGCGCTGGGCTGGGAGCCGGAGCCCGCGGACGGCGCGCTCTACGAGACGGCGGCGCGGTTCCTGGCGGCGGCGGCCGGTTTCGGCGATACCGACGGGCTGCTGCGGTGGCTGCCGACGGTCGCCCAGTTGCTGCTGCTGGTGGCCGTGTTCGCGGTGTTGCGGACCCTGCGCGTACCCGAGCCCGCGCAGTGGGGGACCCTGTGGGTGCTCACGGTGTGCGGCTGGGCGCTCCAGCGCCCGCTGGCGCAGGTCGCGCTGCCGCTGTACCTGGCGGTGACGGTCCTCGCCCTGGCGCTGGTGTGGTGGGCCGCCCGGCAGTCCCGGACCGCCGCCGCGGACTCCGGACGGTCCGGGAAACGGACCGGCCGGACGGGCGGCTGACGTGCCCCGACCGACGACGACTCGGCGGTACGCCGGCGGCCGGGCCGGGCTGCCGGGTACCGCGGGCGACCGTGGAGCTGTGCGACAACCCCCGAGACGTGCCGATTTCCGAGCTTGCTGAGCGAGACCGAGAACCATCCGAGGTGAAGCGTGCGACGACCACCCACCGATTCCGGCAGACCGGTGCCGCAGCCGGGACCCGGGCGCCCCGGCCCCAGTGGCCGGCGCCGACCGGGACCCGGTGCGGCGGGATCCGGGGTGGACCAGCCGACCATGGGGCTCTCCGTGGCGGGGCTGCGTGCCGCGGTGGCCGCCGCGGGCCCGGCGCGGGGCGGCGGCGGGGACGGTGAGCGGGGCGGGCCCCGGCGGTCCGCCGGGCGGCCGCGCTTCGAGCTGCCCGACCGCCGGACGCTGACCGTCCTGCTCGCCCCGCTGGGCATCGCCTTGCTGCTCTGGCTGATCGCGGTGGCGACCGTCGATGTCTCGGACCTCTCGGACTTCGGGCTGACCAGGGAGCTGCCGTTCGTCTACTGGCTGGGCCTCGCGGTCCTCACGGGCGGGTTCTGGTACGTCGTCCGGGACCCCCGGCGCGGCAATCTCTGGCCGCTGGCGTACACGGTGGGACTGCTGGTCTTCGAGCGCGCCACCCAGGCCGTGGTCTATCCGACCCCGCTGTACGCCTGGGCCTGGAAGCACGACGCCGTCATCGAGCACCTGATCGACGCGGGACGGCTCCAGCGCGGCTCCGAACTCGGCGCGATGGCCGTCTACGACCAGTGGCCCGGCTTCTTCGCCGCCCAGGCGGCGGTGGTGAAGCTGACCGGCGCGGAGAACGCGCTGGCGTTCATGGCCTGGTGGCCGCTGCTGTCCGGGCTGCTGATGCTGCTGCCGCTGCTGCTGATCTACCGCACCTTCACCCAGGACCGGCGGCTGATCTGGACCGCCGTGTGGATCTTCTGCACCGCGAACTGGGTGGGCCAGGACTACTTCTCGCCGCAGTCGCTGGCGTTCGCCCTCTATCTGGGGGTCATCGCGGTGGCGCTGCGCCGGGCCGAGGCACCGGCGCCCGGGCGGCGGGCCCGGCAGATCGTGTGGACCGCGCTGCTGGTGCCGCTGATCGCCGCGATCGTGGTCTCCCACCAGCTCACGCCGGTGATGCTGGTGGTCAGTCTGGCGGCGCTGTGCGTGATGGGCCGCTACCGCGACTGGACCCTGGTGATCGTGCTGGTGCTGGTCTTCGCCGCCTGGAACCTGACCGCGTCGCTGCCGTTCCTCCGCGAGGCCGTGCCCGACATGATCAAGTCCTTCGGCGATGTGAGCAGCAACCTCGAACGCGGCTACGGTTCGGTGCCCACCGGCAGCGGGGCCCTCTTCGCCTCCTGGGCCGCCCGGCTGCTCTCCCTGCTGGTGGTACTGCTCGCGGCGGCCGGGGTGTTCCTGGGCGGCAAGCCGCTGCGGACCCGGGCCAGGCCGCTGCTGCTGCTGGCCGGGGTGCCGCCGCTGCTGGCGATAGCCAACGGCTACGGCAGCGAAATGATCTTCCGGGTGCTGATGTTCATGCTCCCGTTCCTGGCGTTCTTCGCGGCCGCCGCGCTGCTGCCGGTGACCCGCGCCGGGCGGGCGGGTGCCGCGGCGGACGCCCCGCGGCTCGCCACGGGCGTCCGGTACGGGATCGTCCCGGCCGTGGTCCTGACGGTGCTGAGCGTGATGTTCGTGCCCAGCTATATGGGCAAGGACCGGCTGAGCTACTTCCCGCCGGACGAGGTGAAGCTGGTCAAGGACCTGCTGCGGACGGCCCCGAAGGGCTCCATGGTGGTCGCGGCGCACCGCAACTACCCGGCCGCCTACGACCGCTACTGGGACGTGGACCACTACTGGTTCCTCGACGACGCCAAGTTCCATGTGGACCAGATCGTCAAGGAGCCCGCGAAGACGCTGGCCAGCGATATGTCCGGGGTCAGGGCGCCGGGCGAGGCGTACTTCCTGTACACCCGCGCCCAGGTGGCGAACTCGGAGATGAACGGGCTGCTCACGCGCGAGCAGATGCAGAGCATCGAGAAGGACGTGGCGGCGTCGCCGCTGTTCGAAAAGGTGGCGGGCAACAGCGCCGGCGCCGTGTACCGGCTGAAGAGCTCGGCGGGGAGGGCGTCATGAGACCCGGGAACGGTTGGGAAGCGGGCACGGACCCGGAGCGCGAGGGGGAGCGCGAGGGCGGGCGCGAGCGCGAGCAGGGGTACGGGTACGGCCCCGGGCCCGGCGAGCCGCCCGGCGAGGGCGTGCGGCCGGGCCCGGAGCCGTACGGTACGCACCGCCCGGCGGACGACTGGTTCGCCGCCCCCGCGGACCAGCCGGGCACGGCACCCGGGGCGGGGAGCGGCACCCCCGTGGCCCCGGCAAGCGCCTTCGGCGACGGCGCCCCGGCGCCCGGCGGAACACCGCAGGGCGCCTCCGGCAACAGCACACCCGGTTCCGGCGGGACGCCCCCGCTCGGCCCCCGCCGCGCACGGCGCGCCGCCAACCCGGCGCCCGCGCCCGGCGACGGTGACGACTTCTTCGCACCCCGGCAGCGCACCGATGCGCCCGGCGGCGGCAACGGCGCCTTCGCGCCGGGCCGGACGCCGGACGCCGGCTACGGCAACAGCGCCCCCGCACCGGGCGGGTCACCGGACGGCACACCCCCGCTCGGCCCCCGGCGGGCACGCCGCGCCGCCAACTCGCTTGCCGGGCAGGCGCAGGGCGGCACCGGAGACGGCCCGGCCCCCGGCGGACCCGGCCGGGGCGACGCCCTTTCCGAGCCCGGCCACGGGCCCGGTACCCCGCCCGGCGGAGCGCCCCTGCCCGGCGACGGGCGCGGCGCCCGGCGGGCACGGCGCGCGGCCGCCCCCGTACCCCCGCCGGGCACGGCACCGGCACCGGCACCGCCTCCGTTCCCGCCCGCCGCACCCGCGGCCCCCGCCACCCCCGCCGCACCCGCGGCAGCCACCGGGACCGTGTCCCGGGCCGTGCCCGCGGCCGGGACCTGGTCCGGGCCCGGCGCCGGGGCCCTGTCCGGGGAATCGCCCTATGTGCGGTTCGGGCCGGTCGCCGCCGGGCTGGTGGCCCTGATCGCCACCTTCCTCCCGGAGGGAAACCTGTTCCGCTGGCTGCCCGTCGTGCTCTTCCTGATGGCCGGGCCCGGTATCGCCGTACTGCGGGTCTGCGCGCCCCGGCTGCGCCGGGACAGCGCGGTCGGCCCCGAGGACACCTGGGAGGACGATTTCGGCCGCGACTCCGACCGGCTCGAACTGCTGATGCTCGCCGTCTTCCTGAGCACGGCCCTCACCGTCCTCGGCGCCACCGGCCTGATCGCGCTGAAGTTCTTCAGCGGTACGGGCCTGCTGCTGCTCCTCACGGCGACGACCGCCGTGGCCGCCGCATGTCCGCGGCTCCCCGAGGGCAGGCATAGGTACGAAACCCCCGCAACACCGCCCCAGGAGGGGTGAACCAGCGGATACCTGAGAAAGGCCCACCCGTACGTGACGAACCACGGAAGGCTGTGGACGGCCCTGTCCACGGCCCTCGTGGGGGCACTGCTCCTGGGCGCCGTCGCCCTGGCGGTCACCTCCCCGCGCGACGACGCCCGCCCCGGCCCCGGCTCCCCCGAGTGCCGGGTGACCGAGAAGCTGGTGCCGCCCTGCGGCGCCTGGTTCGGGGCGTATGTCCGGCACGAGAAGCCGGAGCTGGCGGAGAAGGTCCTCGCGTACGAGAAGCGGATCGGCCGCAAGCTCGACATCGTGTACGCGTACCACGACATGTCCACGGACGATCTCGAAGGGCAGCTCGTCACCGAGCAGGAGCGGAAGGTCGGGCAGGAGCGGATGCTGCTGCTCTCCTGGGAGAGCAAGTGGTGGGGCGGTACGGACGAACAGCAGCCGAGCTGGACGGATATCGCCGCGGGCGCGTACGACGAGACCGTGATCGACGTCCAGGCGCGCCGGGTCAAGGAGTACGGGAAGCCGCTCTTCCTCTCCTTCGACCTGGAGATGGACACCCGGATCCCCGACGACGGCACCCCGGCGGAGTTCACGGCCGCCTGGCGGCACATCCACGACCGCTTCCGGGAGCTGGGCGTCACCAATGCGGTGTGGGTATGGACCATCACCGGCTATCCGGGCTACAACAAGCTGGTCCCGCAGCTGTACCCGGGTGACGAGTACGTCGACTGGATCGCGTACAACCGCTACAACTACTACCGCTGCCACGACACCGACTGGGTCTCCTTCGGGGAGACGCAGCGCGATGTCCACCGGTGGATCCGGGAGAACCTCTCGGACCGCAAGCCGCTGATGCTCTCGGAGTTCGGCTCGGCGGACGACCCTTCGCGGCCGGACCGGCAGGCCGAGTGGTACGCGGAGGTGCCGTCGGTGGTGAAGGAGCTGGACGGGGTGCACGCCGCGCTCCAGTGGAACTGGCGCGACCCCGGCCCGCACTGCGATCTGTCGCTCGCCCGGGACTCGTCCTGGAAGAGCCTGGGCGACGCGGTCGCGGACCCCTTCTTCCGGCAGCACCGCCCCTGGTGAGAACCGCCTCGGGAACCGTCTGCCCCGGGGGATCCGGCAGGCCGGTTCAGCCCGCGAAGACCGGGCCTCTGACCGCGGCCCGGGCCCGGCGGTACCAGCGCCAGCCCGCCGTTTTGAACGATTCGGGGAACGGCGCGACCGGCACCCCGCGCCCGGCGAGCCACGCCTCCACATCGGCGACCGTATGCGTACGGCGGATGATCAGCCGGGCGATGCGGTAGGCGTCGTCGGTCTGGGAGCTGAGCGCGTGCCGGACGGCGACGGCGGAGGTGTAGCCGGCGCGCAGGGCGGCCCGGCGCACTCCCGTGCTGCTGTAGCCGTGCGGATAGGCGAGATGGGTCACCGGGTGTCCGAGGAGGTCCTCCAGCACTTCCCGCGGCTCTGTGAGTTCCCGTTCGAGGGCGCCCCGGCGCAGGGTGTCGAGCTGGGGGTGGGTGACGGTGTGGGTGCCGATCTCCATGCCGTACTGCTCCAGCAGCGGCACCTGGTCGAGGGTCATCATCGGCGCGGGCGGCAGCAGGCTCCGGCCGCCGGGGGTGATGGCGCCCGTCGTCAGATAGGCGGTCGACGGCAGGTTGCGCTCCGCGAGGGCCTCGGCCGTCGGTCCGGGCAGATCGGCGAAGCCGTCGTCGATGGTGATGATCACCGGCCGCTCGGGCAGCGGCGCGCGGCCCGCGAGATGGTCGGTGAAGGTGCCGACGGTCACCGGGGTCCGGCCGCTGGCGACGACGGCGTCGAGCTGCGCGGTGAACTCCCGGGGGGTGACGGTGAACTCGGCGATCCAGGCCGGGGGGTCGTCCATGACGGCGTGGTAGAGCAGCACCGGGACATACGGCGTACCCGCGGCCGCGGAAGCGCCGGACGCGCCCGGGGCTCCCGGGGCGTCCGGTGTGCCCGGTCCTGCGGCTCCGGGTGGGGTCGTCGGGTCGTTCATGGCTGCTCCTCGCCCCGTGGCTCCCACGGCGGTCGTACGCCCCGCACCCTGCGGCGCGCCTTGGCGTAGCCGAGGGGTCCGGCGAGCATGCCCCGCCGTTCCAGTTTCGACAGATGCCGTGGCCACGGATAGTCGTGCGTGCCGTGCGCACCGGGCACGGCCCCGCCGCCGGAGTCCCGGGGCGGACGCGACGGCGCCTCCGCCGGGCCGGAGTCCCGGTGTGCGGTGATCGTACGGGCGTGGGCGAGGCCGCGGGGCAGTTTGCGCAGCAGCGACGGCAGCAGCGAGGGGTGGCGGACCAGCAGCGCGGTCAGATAGGCGGTGAGCCCGGCGCCGTAGCCGTACGCCTGGTTGGTGAGGTCCTGCCAGGTCTCGCGGTGGTGGTGCCAGACCAGTGCCTCGGGGCTGTAGCGCAGCCGGTGGCCCCCGGCGAGGACGCTGACGAAGGCGTAGAGGTCGTCGCCGCCGCGGGCGGGGGTGCCGGTGCCGGTGGCGGGGTCGAAGCCTCCGGCGGCGCGGAGGGCCGCGGCGCGGAAGGCCATATTGGCGCCGGAGCCGAAGCTGCCCGCGGTGAACGGAAACAGGGGCTCGTCGGCGGGCGGCAGCGCGGGGTCGTAGGTCCTGGCCGCGAAGCCCTTGGCGAAGCCGCCGTGGCTCTCCAGCAGGATCTGGGCGGGGGTGCCGAGGCGGGCGGGCAGGATCAGGCCGGTGGTGCAGCCGAGCCGGGGGTCGTCGGCGAAGGGGCGGGTCAGCGCGGTCAGCCAGTGCGGATCGGCGATGACGTCGTCGTCGGTGAAGGCGACGATCTCGCCGTCGGCGGCAGCCACGCCCCGGTTGTGGGCGATGGCGAGGCCGGGTACGGGCTCGGTGACGTACCGCACGGGCACGGACCGGTCGGCGTAGCTCTCGACCAGGTCCCGGGTGGCGGTGGTCGCGGGCGCGTTGTCGACCACGACGATCTCGAAGTCCGGGTGGTCCTGGGCGAGCAGGGAGTCGAGGGCCCGGGCGAGCTGGTCGGCGCGCTCCCGGGTGGCGACGACGACGCTGGTGCGGGGCGGGGTGCCGGTGGCGTCGGGGGCGGCGGGCAGTCCGGTTCGGGCGAGCCGGGCGCGGGCGTGGGCGGCGACGGCGTCGGCGGGGTTCTTACCCGCGGGCACCTTGCAGACGACCGTGGCGACGGGTCTGCCGTGCACCCGGACCAGGGCGTAGACGTCGTCACCGCTCTCGATGGGCGCGGCGGGCGGCAGGGCGGGCCCGAAGGAGACCACCTCGCCGTCGGGTCCGGCCAGGTCGAGCTGGGCGACCCGGATCGGTGTCGGCAGTGCGGTCGCGTCCGGCGCGGCCGGCGGCGGAGGGTGGGCTGTCACGGGTGCGGTTTCTTTCTGGTTCGGTACGGGGGCGGTGCGCCGGGGGCGCGGCGCCGCGGTCGGGGGCGGGCGGCTACCGGGCCCGGGCCCGCGGAGGGGTCCGGCCCCGGCTGCTCCGGCCCCCGGGCTTCCCCGGGAGCGGCCCCCGCGGCGGCAGTGTTCTCCGGCCCGGCGCCCGGCGTTCAGCGGGAGCGGAGCTTTCCGAGGGTCTTCAGCGCGCTCTGCGCCCGCGCCGCCAGTTCGGGGCGGTCGCGGACGAAGCCGTGCGCGCGGCGCGGCGGCTCGCGCAGCAGCCAGTGGAGCGCCGCCCCGGCGCCGGGGCGGATCGCCGCGCCCTCGTGGACCCGCAGCTCACCGGTGTGCAGCGAGTCCTTGTACTCGGAGTCGCCGCGGCCCAGGTCGAGCGTGTCGATACCGGCCGCCGCCGCGCCCTCGGCCATCCGCAGGTGCAGCACCAGGCCCGGCGAGTACTTGGCGTAGGCCGGGTCGTAGGAGGGGAACCAGCAGGCGAGAAGGGTGCCGGAGCGGAGGCCGAAGTGGGCGGCGGCCGGGCGCCCGGCCACGTACAGCACGGAGAGCACTCCGGAGCAGCCCGGCTCCCCGGAGCCGTGCAGGCGCCGGACGAGTTCGGCGATCCACTCCTTGGCGAAGCGGTCGCCGCGGCCGGTGCGGCGGTACTGCGCGGACTTCCACTCCATCAGGGTGGCCAGTGCCGCCGGGTCCCGTTCGTCGAAGACGAACCGGACCTCCCCGGCCTGGCGGGCGAGCCGCCGCTCCTTGGCCAGGGTGGTCTTGAGGAACTTCGGTGCCCGGACGCGCAGCAGCTCCTCGTAGGCCGGGTAGCCGCCGGAGACGTCGATCACCGGGGAGCGAAAGGATTCGGCGGCGTGCGGGACGAACAGTTCCTGGCCGTCCTCCAGATTGTCGAACTCGAACACCGAGAGTCCGCAGGCGGTGAGCAGTTCCCGGGTGGTGATGCCGAGGCCGGGGGCGAGGATCGCGCCCTGGCAGTCGGAAACGCCCAGCCCCACGGCCCGGCCGCGGCCGAACGAGGACCGCTCGAAGGGCAGGAAGCCGACGGCTTCGCCGTCTCTCCACAGAACCGCTACGCGGGCGCCGGGCCGGACCCGGCCGACGGCCAGGGTGAACTCCGGTTCCATGAAGGGGCTGGCCGGTGCCCCCGCGGCGACCTGGTCCCGGCGCAGCGCGCGCCAGGTTTCCAGCTCGTGCTCCGCGAGTTCCGCGGGCGCCGTTGTCCGGACGCGAATACCGTCCGCGATCACGGCGGCATGTGCGCCGGGCATATCGACGAGGCTCATCGGACCCCACCCCTGAGAATTCCCGGGACAGGACGGTACCGGGCCATAGCCGACAGGATAGACAGCCCCGCAAGCTGTGCCGGAGCTGTGAAGACTTGGGGAGGACGTTACTCCGGGGAGGGCCGGTTCCGCCCCGGGGGTGCGGCCGGGACCGGCCCCGGCTTGAGCAACTGATATTCGAACACGGTCGGTTGATCGTAGGATTCTTACGCTTCCGTCCCCCCGCGGAAGTCCGACGTGTCCGGGAAGGACTCTGTCTCCAGTGACCTCTTCAGCGCTCGTCGCCCATATACGACCGAAATATTCCGTGTCTGCACCGCTCTGCAGCCGTGTGCCCGGTTCCATCGACCCGCCGGTACCGGGCCCCAGATGGTGAGCCGGAAAACGGGGGCGTCCCGCCGCGGCCGCGCGTCCGCTCCCGCCGCCACGGCGGCCGTACCGCCCGCGCCCGGCACCCCCAGCGCCCCCGGTACGTACACCACCGCGTCCGGTACGCACACCACGTCCGGTACGGGCCCCGGGCACCCCGCACCGGCCGCACCCGCCGCCGCCCGCCCCGCGCCGTCCGTGAAGACCCCGCTCTGGTGGCCCGCGGTCACCCTCGCGGCGGTCGCCGCCGCGGCCGTCCTCACCGCCCGGTACACCCCCGTCGACCACTACCGGATCGTGACGGGTGCCGCGGCGGGCGCCGCCGTGCTGCTGTTCCTCTGGGTGCTGCTGCTGGCGCGGCTGGTACGCCGCCAGCGGGCGCGGTACGCGGCGGACCGGCGCGCCGACGACGCCCGCGCCGCCGAGGTGGCGCATCTGGCCTCCGTACGGGTACCGGCGATCGCCGAACGGCGGCGCGAGGGCCGCGGGCTGGACGATGTGCCCGGCCCCCTCTCACCGGCCGCCGACACCGGTGAGGAGTTCGCCGGGGCGCTCGGTCTGATCGTCGCCGCGCTCGGCTCGGACGAGGGCGTGCGCCGGGAGCGGGCGCTGCGCGACGCGGTCCAGGCGGCCTTCGAGTCCGTCGCCCGCCATATGCACGCCATGGCGACGGTCCAGCAGCAGGTGCTGGACGAGGTGGAGCAGAGCATCGAGGACCCCGAGCTGATGGCCGGGGTGATGAAGGCGGACCACGCGGCCGCCCAGATGACCCGCAAGGCGCAGACGCTGCTGGTGATGTGCGGGGTGTGGCCGGCCCGCCGGGAGAACCGCCCGGTGTCGCTGTACGACTGTGTGCGCGGCGCCCAGTCGCGGATCGTGGAGTTCGCCCGGGTCGAGGTGCACGGCGGGCAGTCGCTGTACGTCGTACCGCCCGCCGTCGAGGGTGTGATGCACGCGATCGCGGAGCTGCTGGAGAACGCCACCGTGTTCTCGCCGTCCCGTACCCAGGTCGTGGTGACGGTCCGGGAGGTGGGTTCGGGGGCGGTCGTGGAGATCGACGACGCAGGCCTCGGGATGGCCCCCGACGTACTGGAGCAGGCCACCGCCCGGATCCGCGACGAACTGGACCTGGCGAACCTGGGCGCGGTGCCGAAGCTGGGGCTGGCGTGTGTCGGCCGCTGGACCCGGGAGCTGGGCTTCAGCGTGGAGCTGTCGGCGGCCTCGGCGTACGGCGGGACCCGGGCGGTGGCGTTCCTGCCGTACCGGCTGCTGACCGAGCCGCTGTCGCACTTCTCGCAGGGCGGGACGGGCGCGGCGTACGGCTACGGCCAGGGCGGCCGGGAGAGCGCGGCCCCCGCCGCCACCGGCAGCGGTGCCGGTTCGGGGGGCCGTGCCCCGGCGGCGTACGGCACCCCGGTACCCGACGGCGCCCGCCCGGCCCGTACGCCGTATCCGTACGGCAGCCGGCCGCCGGAGGCGCGTTCCTGGGGCGGTGCGGACAGCACTCCCGCGGTCGGTCCCGGCGGGGACACCCGGGCGGCCCTGCCGCGCCGCCGCAGCAGGCGGGGCGCGGCGGTCGAGGCGGCGGCCCAGCAGGCCCTGGGCCCGCATCCGGGCCATGGCGAGCGCCCCCTGCACCCGGCTCCGCAGCCGCCGATCCCGCCCGCGCCCGCGGTGCCGGAACGGGCCGCGGACTGGACCCCGGACGACGCGCGGGCGTCGGTGGCGAACGTGCTGTCGGGCACCCGCCGGGGCCGGGCGACGGTAGCGGAGGCCCAGGAGCGGGCGCGGGCCGAGGCGGACGCGTGGACGCAGGCGCGGACGGACGGTTTCGCGGACGGTTTCACGGAGCCGCGGACCGGCGGCCCGTACGGGACCGAGCCCGCCGCGCCCCGGCGCCCGGCGGCCAGCTCCCCCTACACCACGCCCGATTTCGAGCCCCCGGACGACACCCCGTACGAGGCCTCGTACGAGACCCCTTACGACACCTCGTACGGAAGCGACTACCGGTCCGGCGGCGAGCCCGGCTACGGCAGCACCTCGTACGGAACACCGCCCCGGACACCGGCGGACACCGGATTCCCCCACGCCGACGGCCGTACCCCCCGACCCCCCGAACCCGATGTTCATCATGGAGGCAGACCGTGACCGGGATCATTTCCACCCTCCCCGACGTGGGCTGGATGCTGAGGCCGCTGATCGAAATCCCGGGCGTCCGGCATGCCGTGGTCGTCTCGGAGGACGGCCTGCGCCTGGGGCACGCGTCGGCGCAGCGGCTGCGCGGTCCGGTCGGTGAGCTGAGCGTGGCGCAGGCCGAGTCCCTCTCGGCGGCCTGCGCGGCGATGAACATGACGGGCCGGTCGACGGCTTCGCTGCTGTTCGGCTCGGGGGCCGGGATGCGGCAGCTGATGCTGGAGTCGGAGCACGGCTTCGTCCTCTTCTCCCAGGCCGGGGTGGGCGCGCATCTGGCCGTGGCCACCGGCACCGACGCGGATGTCGGCCTGGTCGCCCAGCAGATGCAACTGCTGGTGGCGAAGATCGGAGCACACCTGAGCAGTCAGCCGAGGGACCCCGTGGCCGATACACGATGACGGACCGTCCGGAGGAACGCCCGGGGCAGGGTCCGGAACAGCGGACCACCCCGGCGGTACGGCCGTACGTGATCACCCAGGGTCGTGCGGGCACCGGTGCCGAACCGCTGCCGTGGGAGACCCTGGTGATGGCGACGGACGCCGCGTTCCCCGCCTGCCTCCAGCCGGAACACCAGATGATCCTCCGGCAGTGCCAGGGGCTGCTCTCGGTCGCCGAGGTGGCCGCGTACCTCGGACAGCCGCCCTCGGTGGTGCAGGTACTGCTGGCCGACCTCGTCGACTGGGGTCTGGTCGTGCTCCGTCCCCCCATCCCACCGGCCGACCGCACCGATGTGACCATGCTGAGAAAGGTCCTCCATGGCCTCGAACACCGTCTCTGACCCCCCGGACCGGGACACCCCCGGTGAGCGGGGCCCGGGACACGAACCGGGACACCGGGTCCCGTCCGCACCCGCACCCGCGCCCGCCGCCTCTCCCGCCGCCCCGGCGAACGGCGACGCGCCCGGGAAGTACGTCCCGGCGAGCGTCAGGGGCGCGGCCAAGATCCTGGTCGTCGGCCCGCTGGGAGTCGGGAAGACCACGCTGATCGGCACGGTCTCGGAGATCAAACCGCTCTCCACGGAGGCGGTGATGACACAGGCCGGGGCGGAGGTCGACACCCTGGTCCGGGCCGGGAAGACCACCACCACCGTGGCCCTGGACTTCGGCCGGATGACGATCGACGGCGCGCTGGTCCTCTATATCTTCGGCACGCCCGGCCAGCAGCGGTTCCTGCCCGCGTGGCGGGAGCTGGCCCGGGGCGCGCTGGGCGCGCTGGCGCTCGTCGACACCCGCGATCTGGCGGCTTCCTTCGACGCGCTGGGCAATCTGGAGGACCTGGGGCTGCCGTTCGCGGTGGCCGTCAACGACTTCCCGGGCAGCCCGCGCTACCCGGAGGACGAACTCCGCGGCGCGCTGGACCTGCTGCCGGGGACCCCGCTGGTGCACTGCGACGCGCGGGACATGCGCTCGTCGGTGGGCGCGCTGATCGCGCTGCTGGAGCATCTGATCGACGACGACGCCCCTGGCCGGGACCCGGCCGCCGGCGGCCCCCGGTGACCTATCCCCCGCAGCACGCCTACCCCGCCTCCCGTACGCCCGGCGGCCGGTGCCCGGTGGCGCCGTCGCTGTACGGGCCGGAGCCGGACGGCAACGCGCTGCCCGCGTTCTACGAGGAGCTGCGGCGCGAGTACGGCCCGGTGGCACCGGTCACGGTGGCGCCCGGGGTCCCGGCGTGGCTGGTGATCGGACACCGCGAGGTGCTCCATCTCACCCGCGAGGAAGCGGACTTCTCCCATGACCCGCGCCGCTGGACGCTGGTGCGGGAGGGGCGGGTGCTGCCGGAGTCGCCGATCATGCCGCTGGTGGGCTGGCGTCCGGCGCTGCTGTACGCGGACGGGCAGCAGCACCGGCGGATGCGGGCGGCGGTGTCGGCGGCGATCGCCCGGATCGACGGGCACGAGCTGCGGCGCTGTGTGGCGGCGGCGGCCGAGCAGTTGATCGCGTCGTTCGTGGCCCGGGGCGAGGCGGACCTGGTGGCGCACTACGCGCAGAAGCTGCCGTCCCAGGTGTTCACCGGGCTGCTGGGCCTGGACGAACGGACCGGACAGCAGCTGATCTGGGCCATCACCGGCACGGTCGCGGCGAACGCGGACTCGGTGAACGCGAGCCGCCGGATGGGCGGCATCCTCGCGGAACTGGTCGCCGAGAAGCGGGCGCACCCGGGCGACGACCTCACCTCCACCCTGCTGGGCCATCCCGCGCGGCTCACCGACGAAGAGGTGCTGCACAACCTGGCGGTGATGTTCCTGGCGGGCAACCACACCACGGTGAACTGGATTTCGGCGACGCTGCGGGTACTGCTCTGCGACCCGGCGTTCCGCTCCTCCCTGGCGGGCGGCCATCTGACCGTCGACGACGCCCTGGACCTGGTCCTGTGGCGCCACCCCCCGACCCAGCACTTCCCGGCCCGCTACGCCACCCGCGACCTGGTCCTCGGCGGCCGCCCCATCCGCGCGGGCGACATGCTCCTGCTGGGCCTCGCGGGCGCCAACCAGGACCCGGCGATCCTCCCCCCGGACGGCGCCCCGGTCGTCGGCAACCGCTCCCATCTGGCCTTCGGCGCGGGCCCCCACGCCTGCCCGGCCCAGGACCCGGCCCGCCTGATCACCCGCACCGCGGTCGATACCCTCCACCACCGCCTCCCGGACCTCCGCCTCTCCGTCCCGGAGTCCCAGCTGACCTGGCTCCGCTCCCCGTGGAGCAAGGGCCTGGCGGCACTGCCGGTGCGGTTCGGGCCGAGGCGCTGACGCTGGTCGGTGAGGGTGGGGAGGCCGGCCGCCCGGTGACCGCTACCGGGGTTGCCCCGGGGCATCCGTCTCCGCCCTGCCCGGCGCCCCTGACACCGGTTTATGCGACTACGCCAATATCACCATCGGTGCATAGTCCCCTGGTCGGGCGCCCGCGTACGGTCTTGCCGACCATCCCGGCAAGGCTGACGACAAGGGGGTTCGCCATGGCTCGTTACGGACCGGCCGTACGCACCGGAAGAAGGACGTCCGCACTCCGGACGGAGCAGGTTCCCCCCGAACGCGAAGTGCGTCAAGGGCGTTGACCCTTGAGCCCCGACGGCTGGACCGGTCCCGGTCCGATCTGGCCGAAGCCCTGCGGGACCTGCGCAAACAGGCTGGGAGGACCCAGACCTGGCTTGCCCGCCGCTGTGCCATGTCACAGACGAAGGTGAGCAACATCGAGAGCGGGAAGACCGCGCCCGCGCTCGTCGACGTGGAGCTGATCGTCGAGGCTCTCGGCATAGAGCCCGCGGTGGCCGACAGGCTTCTCGCCCTGACCCGTACGGCGAACACCGAATGGCAGGACCACCGGTCCTCCCGCCGGAGGGGCCTGGACAAGAAACAGAACGAGCTGGCCCGGCTCGAAGCCGTGACCACAGAGTTCCGCTTCTTCCTGCTCTCCACGATCACCGGGCTGCTCGCCACACCGGACTACATAAGGGCAAGCCTCGCGGACGTACCGGGGGACCAGTCCAGGACCATCGCGAAGAAGCTCGGCCGCCAGAGCGTGCTCCACGACCCGGGGAAGTCCTTCACCTTCCTCCTCACGGAACAGGCCGTCCGCTGGCCGCTGCTTCCGCCCTCCGGCATGACCGCGCAGTTGGACCGGCTCGCCGCGGTCTCCCGGCTACCGGCCGTACGAGTCGGGGTGATCCCCCTGGACGGCCACATCGACGCACGCCCGCTCAGCACCTTCACCGTGTACGACCGCCGCCTCGCCACGGTCGAGACCGGGACCGGCGCACTGGTCCTGAAGGACCGGCGCGACGTCGACTCCTATCGAGAGGACTTCGCCCGGTACGAGCGCCACGCCCTCTTCGGCGACGGCGCCAGGGCCGTGCTGTCCGAGTGGGCCCGCGTCCTCACCCGGCGGCACCCGTAAGGCATGCGCTCATACGCGTTTCGCGGTCACGTCCGGAACGGAGTCATCGGATGCACCACCACGGCTACACCTGGACCGGCGAGAAGAGGGCCTTCGACGACGAGGCCGTACGGCGGCCCCCGTACCCCGACCCGCCGCCGCCCGCCGCGCCGGGCGATGCCGCGGCGCTGCGGCTCGTGGAGCGGTACCGGGAGGTCGTCGCCGAGTTCGCCGTGACCGGGGTGCCGCCCATGGAGACCGCGTACTGGCTGGTGAAGCCCGCCGCCCTGGTCCGCGGGACCTGGGCGGAGCCCGGGGAGGCCGGTGGCTGGCTGGCGGAGCGGCTGGCCGAGGCCGGGCCCCGGTTCGCGTACGGGGCGGACCGCGACCCCGTCCGGACCGGGCGCCTCGTACGGGACGCGGTCGAGCGGCTCGGGCAGGGCGGCGATGTGTCGCTCGGGCACTATCTGGGCGGCACCCTCTTCCACTCCCTCGCCCTGGTCACCTGCTCCCCGAACCGCGCCGGGCCCTCCCTCGGCTGCCCGCTGGACAGGTGATCGGAAAAAGACCCGCCGGGAGCGATGAGTTTCGGTACGGTCCCCGGTCAGAGATCATGACTGGCGCACCACACGAGGGTGGGCCGGACCCCGAGACACCGAGGAACGACAATGCGCACTCTGATCAGCACCGCTTTCATCTCGCTCGACGGTGTCGTCGAGGCTCCGGGCGGCGAGCCCGGCTACCGGAACTCCGGCTGGACCTTCAAGCACACCGACTTCCTGCCCGAGGCGTTCGCCATCAAGGGCCGGGAGCAGGGCGAGGCCACGGCGATACTGCTCGGCCGGACCAGCTACGAGGCGTTCAGCCCGGTATGGCCGACGATGGCCGAGTTCGCCGACTACAAGGAGATGCCGAAGTACGTCGTCTCCACCACCCTCGGCGAGGACGACCTGGTCTCCAACTGGGGCGAGACCACCATCCTCCGCTCGGTGGAGGAGGTCGCCGCGCTGAAGGAGACCGAGGGCGGCCCGATCATCGTCCACGGCAGCGCCACCCTGAACCACGCCCTCTCCGACGCGGGCCTCATCGACCGCTACCACCTGCTGGTCTTCCCGCTGCTGCTGGGCGCGGGCAAGCGCCTCTTCAGCACCTCGGACCGGGACGTCCAGAAGCTGAAGCTGGTCGAGCACACGGCCTACGACAACGGCCTCCAGCTGAACGTCCTGGACGTCGTCCGCTGACCGGGCGCCCGGCCCCGTTACCTCACCCGTGCCATGCTGCCGGCCCTTCACCGGGCCCGGCAGCCCGGAATGCGGCCACCCCGGCTCCGGCCGCCGTCATCAGTGCCTCGGACTACGAGTCGGCGGGCTCGTAGGCCGTGAGGGCGAGCCGCCCGGCGTCTCCGGTCCTCAGGACGTTCACCAGGGTCTCGTCCCCATCACCGAAGCGGAGGGTGAAGACCGGATCGAGGTCCATCAGGAAGTCGAAGCCCTCCCGGTCCTCGTCCGAGAGCGGCCCGGGGTCGAACGCCGCCTCACAGGTCCAGCCGTCGCCGGTGACGTCGACCTCGACCTCGACCTGTACGCCGTACCCGCCCAGGCACAGGGAGCCGTTGGCCTGCCAGTCGAGCGTCGCCGGTCCCCGGTAGCTGCCCATCGCACCAGTATCCTCACCGGGCCGTTGCCGCGCCCGCC
>NZ_JBSFNQ010000043.1:0-71562 GCF_053981115.1 Streptomyces sp. NPDC003691
GAGATGTCTTGCAGTCACCCGGGACGGAGGGTGTGCCCTTCTCGGGGTGCGGTCACCGCCTCCGGAATCACCGGGTGGCGGCAGCCGCCCTCAGTATGTGTGCGCCCAGAGGTCAGCCGGCCTCGACGCTCCGCCGGATCAGATCCCCGGCCCGCTCCAGGTCGGCGTGCGATCTGATCCGCACCTCCAGGGACCCCGTGCCGTGGAACCCCAAGCCGCGGACGTCCCGGGTGAAGCCCTCGACCAGCTCCACCGAGTCCGGGTCCACCTTCAGCACCACCACCAGCGTCCGCTTCCGGGGCTGCACCTTCACCGACGCCACGTTCTTCATCCGCCGGTACGCGATGTACTGCTGCAGGGCCTCGCGCTGCACCGAGCCCGACTCCGTCAGCACCGCGTCCAGATCGGCGAACAGATCGCGCAGCTCCTGCGGTGCCCCGTCCAGGTGCTGCTGCACGGTCCTGCCCCCACCGGAAGCCGGCACCTCCTCCATGGGGACAGCCGCCCCGGGGGTGGTACGGGGACGAGGAACGGCGGGAGCGACCGGCGTCCCGGTGAACGAGGCCACCAGCCGCAGCGTGACCACGTCCTCGAACACCCGGTACGCCACCAGGTCGATCCGGTGCCGAATCATCTCCAGCGCCACCACCGTGTGCGGCGTGAAATCCCCCGCCACGCACACAATCCGCGGACGGCTCCAGTCCACCGACCCCGCCGCCTCCGCCCCGAGCCGCTCCCGCACCAGGGACTCGAACTCGGCGTGGCTGTCATTCA
This sequence comes from Streptomyces sp. NPDC003691, assembly GCF_053981115.1. NCBI lineage: Bacteria > Bacillati > Actinomycetota > Actinomycetes > Kitasatosporales > Streptomycetaceae > Streptomyces > Streptomyces sp. NPDC003691. The sequence continues at coordinate 775 of NZ_JBSFNQ010000043.1, forward strand.
GCCACGCCAGATACGACAGCGCCTGCGTCACCACCTCTTTGTCCCGGGTCCGCTTGTACTCCACGATCACCGGCGCCCCGGTCTCGTCCAGCCCCAGCGAATCGATCCGACCCCGGTGCCGCCCCGTCTCGTACTCCGACACCAGGAACCGAATCCCCAGCATCGCCTCCATGTTCCCCTCCACCAGTGACTGCAGCTCCCGCTCCAGCGCCACCGACGAACCCGCCATCTCCACCGCACGCCCGCCATCCACACGGAACGCCTTCAGATCACCCACACGAACCCCCAGCCCATCGGCAGATCGACTGGGCAAAGAATCCCCCGGGACCAGCGAATATTCCGTTGTCACGGAAGCGTGATCAGTGGCATGGGCCCAAGGCGTCCTTCTTGGAGACGGCAGAGTGCCGTGAACACCACTGTCAGGGAGGAGCTTCGCACGGTGCCGCGAGGCCCGTCGTCAGAATGGCCTGGTTGGCTTGTTCTCCTTCTTGCCCCAGCCTTGAACGTTCGCTGCTGGGCCGCGCGTGTGCCCTGGTATGGCAGCTTGGAAGGATAGCCCGCTGGTCGCTAACTGCCAGCGGGGCCGCAGGTAAAGGCCGTAACTTGTTCGATAGCACGGGGTGTCCCGCCGAAGCGCCCCCGCGCGCGAGAGCCGACCGCCGATCCATGCCTTATGTGTCCTTTCGCCCGAATGGCGGATCAGTCAGCCTGTTCCTTTCCGGTCTGGTGTGGACACCGGTCATCTCAGGCGACTCTGCCGCCCCGCGGCTCTCGGCGCGCGCCGCCCGGCGCGTGTCCCTTGTTTCAGCAGCCTGTAGCGGTTCGGCTCCGAATCAGGGGTGGGAAGGCGCCTTCGTGGCGCTGTGGGGATACGTTGTTTCCCAGCCAACTGCCCCACGTAGGGGCCGACCGGTCGGATTCGAGTCTTTCCCTGAAGAGGGAAAATGTTCGATATACGGCGTGCTCGAAACATGCTCGAATGACAGCCGTACCGCCCCTTCCCGTTCACCAGGCCGCCATGACCCGGCGGCCCCGTTGTCATGCGCCACTGCCATGCCCCGACTGATCCGGCACTTCCGCCGGCGGTGTGGAACGACAGGACGGACATCCCGTGAAATCCGACCAGGGCACACTCAAGATCTACAGCGATCGCACCTACACCCGCACCACGATGGTGCGCCATCAGGGCACCGCAGTCGCGTTCGCGATGGATGAGCGGCGGCGGATCGTCTATACCGTCCTCGATCTCTCCACCTACGACGAGGAACGGGGCGAACTGGACGCCGCGTACTGGGCGGAGAGCCCCCAGGAGGTCCCCTTCCCCGAGGAGATCGTGACGGTTGGCTACTCCGTGGTGGGTGCCACGGCGATGCCGGTGGTGAAGAAGGGCGGCCGTGTCGAGGCCGGCGCCGGTGAGGAATTGACGGCGGACCAGACGGACCGCTTCTTGTCCACCACCGCCCGCCTGTCGGCCGACGCCCCGTTCCAGGTGCTCTCCGACGGCACCCATGTGGTGCTGCTGCGCCAGGCGATCGGTGCGGCCCACACCGACGCGGTGTTCAAGCTGACGGGCGGCGCCGCCTCCGGGGACACAGCCCGCACCGATTTCCAGCTCGCCGGGACGGCGAAGATACCGGTGGTGGCGGACACCCTGCTGTGCGATCGTTTCCTGCTGGTCGGCAATGTACTGAAACCGGTGTCGGAGGTGAGGTTCAAGCGGAGCCGGCACAAGACCCGCCCGGCGTCGGCCAAGGACAGCCTGGGCGCCACCGACATGGACGGCAAGGCGTTCCACGAGCCGACCCAGCAGCTGGAGTTCATCCGGAATCTCACCCAGGGCCGCTTCACCGCCGTGCTCACCCCGACGGCGGTGCAAGGGCAGCAGCGGTGGCAGTTCTTCGCCCACAACGGTGCCACCGGCCGGATCGACTCCTTCAATGTCGAGCAGGCCGCCGACGGGCTCTTCAACACCCAGGGCAGCCGTTACTGGACCAGCCCCGATGCCCGCTACCGGGGTTCGGTGTACGAGCGGGCGCCCGGGATCTGCCCGTTCACCAACCTCTCACTGGTGCCCATCACCCCCGATGTGCCGCACCCCGAGACCGCGCTCCAGTTCAACGGCACCAACACCTACGCGAACATGGGGGACGCGCCCGCGCTGAAGTTCCAGGGCCGCGCCTACGCCGTGGAGGCTTGGGTCAAACCCCGGGCGGCGGGCGGCCCGGTGGTCTCCCGCTGGTCCGGCACCGCGAGCCAGGGCGGCTTCCAGTTACGGATCACCAACACCGGCCAGGTGGCCCTCGACCACAGCGGTGGCACCCTCACCTCGCTCCAGAACATCCCGGCGGACACCTGGGCGCATATCGCGGCCTCCTTCGACGGCACCACCGCGACGCTCTACGTCAACGGGGCCTTCAGCGGCGACAAGGCCCTCCCCAGCAGCGGGGACAATTCGGTGCCGCTGCTCATCGGGTCCAAGTCGGCCGGTCCGTACTACAGCGGCGTCATCGACGAGGTGCGGATCTGGAACCGGTCGCGCGGCCAGAGCGAGGTCGCCGACAGCGCGCACTACCGACTGATCGGCAACGAGCCGGGTCTGGTGGCCTACTACCGTTTCGACGAGGGCAGCGGCACCACCGCCTACGACCAGACCGACACCGCCGCCCACGCCACCCTGGGCAACAGCCCGCAGTGGGTGACCTCCCAGGCCCCCATCGGCGAGCACCCCGGCGTGCGCCGTGACAGCTTCATCCTGAGCGGCCGTGACATCGTCTCCGGACTCAGTGCCACGCTCTACCACCAGCAGGAGGACGCGGTCGCCGGCTATCAGGACGACCCCAGGCCCACCAAGCGCAACGCCCGGGTCCTGCTGGCCTGCGCCACCCGCCCCGCCGGCAACGCCACCGCCGACGCCCATGTCGCCACCGTCGACTTCGGCGTCGGCATCGACGGACGCCTCGCCGACATCCCCGATGTCGTCACCCTCGGCGAACTCGGCCGCCCCGTCGAGCAGACCAGCGACCTGGTCAGCGCCCAGCAGCAGATCGTCAGCGGCCTCGAACAGCAGGCCACCGCCATCCAGACCGAGATCACCACGCTCACGGCGGAGAAGACGACGCTGGAGCAAGCGATCGCGGCGTCCAACAACGCCGCGGCCAACGACCCGGCACGCTGGATCGTCCGGCTCTCGGCGTTCGGGTCCCTGCTGGGCCCCTTGAACGGAGGTCTGACCCAGGCGACCCTGATCGGGCTGGTGAACCAGAACGCCCCGCACACCCGGTGGCGGCTGGTGCGGGCCGGGTCGGCCTCCCGGTACAGCAATCCGACGTACATCCTGGTGAACGACAGCGCCCCCGGCATGGGCGTGCAATCGGTCTACCGCTCCTCCCACGGCGCCGAGTTCCAGCCCCTCAACAGCGCGGAGGTCCACCAGCAGTGGTACGTGCGCGGCACCTGGAACACCAGCGTGCAGTTCCAGAACGCGGGCCAGGACGTCTGGATGGGCCTCCAGTCCAACCTTCAGCTCCGTGACGAGAAGACCGCGATCAGTTTCACGGTCGAGAAGGTCGGGGTCATCCCGGACACGACCCTCCAGGTCAAGGTCGACCGGCTCGCCGTGGTCAACGCGCTCCTCGTCCAGCGCAACCGCGACCTGATCGCCAAGCAGGCCGAGATCCCGCCCGCCCGTGAGGAACTGGCCCGCAGAACCGCCACTCTGCTGGGCGAGGGAGACCTGGTCCTGCCCGTTCCGCACATCGGCGTCGATGTGCGCGGGCTGAGCACCTCCGGCGCGCTGCTGAAGTTCGCCAGGACCCCAGCCACTCCCTACCTGATGGACAGCGCGGCGGGCCGGGTCGCGCTCTACTTCCAGGGTGCCAACAGCCAGTTCTTCGCCGCCTATCTGGACACCTCCGCGCAGCGGGGCAGCCAGCAGCTCACCGGCGGTGGACTGACCGCCCTCTTCACCGCGCGTGACCCCGGGGTCGTCCTGGCCGGGACCCAGATCAGGATCACCGACTGCACCGTCAACGGCGCGGTGGCCACGGGGCTGTGCGATCTGACCATCACCCGGGGCACCGAGACGGAGACCTTCACCCGGCTGCCGCGCCGCGCCCGGGACCTGGCCGCCGCCGTCAACGGTGCCACCGACGAACCGGTCGCGCTCGGCACGGCGGCGAGCGCCACGGGGGACCAGCTCACCCTCGCCCGGGCGCTGCCGATCGCCGTACCGGTCCACTCCCATCTGCTGATCGGGGAGAGCGCCCATCTCGTCACCGCCGCCGCCGACACCGGTGGCACGACCCTGCGGGTCACCCCGGCCCCGGCCACCCCGTTCGCCCAGAACACGGCGGTGTCCCTGATCCGCTACGACACGGACCGTGCCACGGCCTCCCGCCCCGGCGCCTCCCTTGCCCAGGGATCCCGCTGGATCACCGCCGGAGCGGACAAGGCCGATCTCCTCGTACCCAACGGGACCGCCACCGCCCTGGTCGCCGGCCATGGCAGCCGCTGGCGAGGTGACTCTCCCGGGCGGGCGGTCTTGCTCAACGGCAGCCAGTTCCTCGTCACCTTCGGTGTGCCGAGCCTGATGGCCGTCAGCGGGGATCTGACCGCCGAGGCATGGATCAAACCTCGCCGCATCTCGACGCCCCGGTCCCGGCTCTTCCATCTGGGAACGGGCGATACCAAGGCCGCGATCGCCCTGAGCCCCGAGCCGGTCACCGGCGGTCTGGTCCTGAACGGCACCGATGTCGCCATGGCGATCCCGGGCGCCGATCCCACGGGAGGGGACTTCACCATCGAGTGCTGGCTCAGGCGCACCACCGGGCGTACCGTGGCCGACACCATCGTCGCGATCGGCACCAACGGCCTGACCATGGGCTTCACCGCCAATGGCGCGTTCACCTTCGGTTTCACCGGCCAGATTCTCACCACCACCGCGACCTACACCGACGGGGAGTGGCACCACTGGGCCGTCACCTTCGACCGCACCACCCGGGCCCAGGTCATCCTCCGTGACGGGGTCGAGGTCGCCCGCCGTACCGCTACCGCTGTGCCGAGCGGCACCAATCAGCTCATCGTCGGCCGCAGCGACAGCGGCACTATCTCGCACTTCTCCGGGCGGCTGGCCGAGCTGCGGACCTGGAGCGTGGCCCGCTCCGCAACGGACACCGCCGCCGACATGAACAGGCGGGTCGCCCCGGGAGAACCCCGGCTCACCGGTGCCTGGATCTACGATGGCAGCCGTCCCCAGCTCAGCCAGTTCCCCGACATCAGCGGTCAGGGCCGTCACGGCGGGGTCTGGGGCAGTGCCGGGGCTCACGAGTCCGCGATCAAGGGCTACAAGATCCTGGCCGCGGTCGGCGACAAGCACCGCACCAGCCGCGAGACGTATCTCTGCGGGGAGTGGGCCCACGTCGCCGCGGTGCACCAGCAGTCCTGGGCGCTGCGCTTCAACGGCTCCGGCTGGGCGGACACCCCCGACGCGGACGCGCTCGACCTCACCGAGGATCTGACCGTCGAGATCTTCGCCCATATCGACACGATCGGCTCACGCCAGGGCCTGGTGTCCAAGGGACGCCTCGGCGACGGCACGGGAAGCACGGTGCCGTACCAGTTGTCGGTGCTCGCGAACGGGAAGCTGGAGTTCGCCTTCGAGGAGCCCGGCCCCCGCACCGTCCGCTACACCTCGGACTCCGCGATCACGGCGGGCTTCCACAAGATCGCCGTCGTCCGCAAGGCCGGCAGCTCCAGCGAACAGGTCAAGGGCACCCGGAACATCAGCTACAAGGACGAGAACGGCACCACCCAGACGAAGACCGTCGACACCATCGATCATGTCGACACCAAGACCTGGGACGACATCCGCTTCGTCGTCGATGGCGCCGAGACCGGCACCGGCCGCTACACCGGCACAGGCCCCCGCGGCAACGACGGCACCCTGGAGATCGGCCGCGCCGGGGAGGGCAGCGCCCTGTATCCGCTCAAGGGCACTGTCGGGGAGGTCAGGATCTGGGGCAAGGCCCGGGAGAGCAACCAGCTCGGGGGCCCGCTCCAGCCCCGTGACGAGGGGCTGATCGCCCGCTGGACCTTCGAGGAGAACACCGGCAACACCACCGCCGACCTGGCCGGTGGCTACGATCTGCGGCTGCACGGCGCGAAGTGGGCGGCCGACCCCAACCCGGCCGCCAGCTCCCTCACCATCTACCGCAACGGCCGCACCGTCCCCTGCGACATCCCCACCACCAACCCGCCTCTCGCCAACTGGGGCGACGACCTCTTCACCGTCGGTGCCCTCCGGAGCTCCGTCCAGTTCTCGGAGTACTTCGACGGCACCCTGGACGAGGTCCGCTACTGGCGCACCGCTCGCACCCCCGAGCAGATCCTCGACAATCTCTTCACCCGCATCAAGGGCGACAAGCAGGACCTGATGGGCTGCTGGAGCTTCGATGTGGAGGACGACACAGGCGAGCTCGACCTCGCCTCCCTCGACCGGGGTCTGCGGAGCAACCACCTCCGCGGCTATGCCGACAAGACCCCCTCGACCGCGCCGATCTCCACCGACACCGCCGCCGTCCGCTCCGCGCTCGCCGGTATCCGCACCCCCTTCCACCAGCTGATCTCCACCCCGCCGGCCGCCACCGAGTACGCCGACCTCCAGTACACCGCCACCGGCGAGGCCCAGGGCGTCCTGAAGCGCTGCTACACCCACACCGCCGACGGCGCCTGGCATCTCACCACCGGCTACAAGGTCGGCGACCTGGTCAGCGAATGGGTCAGCCAGGTCCAGTTCGACCCCCAGCTCATCGGCTACATCGAGGGCGCCCCCCCGGTCCCCTCCGAGAACCTCACCGGGCAGACCGACCACGCAGGGGCCTCCAGCGTCACCTTCAAACAGGCCGACGAGGTGACCTCCACCCTCTCCTCCACCCATGAGCGCAGCATCGATGCCAGCTTCAGCATGGCCGCCGGAGTGGAGGTCGACGAGAAGATCCTCATGATCACCGCCCCGCTGGGCATCGGCACCGCACAGCCGCTCGCCTCCATCACCGTCAAGGGCCGCATCGGCGGCAGCATGGAGTTCTCCAACGGCTGGACGGATGAGACCACCGTCGCCCAGGGCACCAGCACCGCCCATGACACCACCGCCACCCTCACCGGAGCCTGGGAGGACCCCACCAAGATCCTCAACGCCGCCGTCGGCCGCCGCTTCCTCCCCGCCAACAAGGGGTACGCCCTCGTCCAGTCCGAGACCGCCGACGTCTACGCCCTGCGCCTGGCCCACACCGGGGCCCTCGTGGCCTACCGGATCATGCCCAACCCGGACATCCCACGGGACTGGAACATCATCACCTTCCCCATCAACCCCCAGTACACCAAGCAGGGCACTCTGGACGGGGCGGTCGGCTTCAACGAGCAGGGCAAGATCCTCGACCCCGCCTATCCCAACGCCTTCGCGCGTGGCGAGTACAGCTACTTCAAGCCCCGCGAGGCCTACGCCATCAAACGCCGCATCCTGCGCGAACGCCAGGAGCTGGAGACGTACTACAACACCGTCTCCACCGAGACCCACGACTCCGACCCCACCGCGGAGCGCGCGGCGAAGGTCCTCGCCCCCATCGTCGGCAGTACCAGCACCACCGAGAAGGCCCAGCCGGTCGAGGCGGCGGGCTCCTTCGCCAACCGCAACATCGCCAACACCTACGTCTGGACCGCCGACGGCGGCTTCTTCGCCGAGACCAGCGGCACCGTCGATGTCGTCACCGAGACCACCGGCGGCTCCTACAGCCTCTCCGGCGCGGTCACCGGCTCTCTGGAGGTCGGCTTCGACGTCGCGGGGGTCGGCGTCGGCCTCCAGTTCGACGCCTCCCTCGGCGGCGGGATGACCACCACCCGCCACCGCTCCAAGGAGGCCACCCGCTCCCACAGCCTCGACGTCGTCTGCAACCCCAGCGGCGACCTCCAGAAGTACGACAGCAGCGGAAAGGCCCAGTACACGACGGCGGGCGCGCCCGTCCTGGTGGCCGGCAAGGTCGACGCGTACCGCTTCATGACCTTCTACCTCGGCCAGGACACCAGCCACTTCAACGACTTCTACAACAAGGTCGCCGACCCGATCTGGCTGGAGACCAGCAACGACCCCAACGCCGCCGCCCTGCGCGAGGCCCGCCACAGCGACCGCACACCCCCCTGCTGGCGAGTGCTGCACCGGGTCACCTTCGTCTCCCGCGTCCTTCCCCCGGTGCCGCCCGCCACCGCACCCCCGCTCGAACAGAAGATGCGCACCATCGACGTCGCCAGCAACTACGAACTCATCCGCCGCCTCGACCCCTACGTCTCCACCGCCACCAGCTCCCAGGCCCGGCTCGCCGACGCCACACGCACCGCGCTGACCGAACACCTCCCCCAGCTCCTCCCGCACGCCCTGGAAATCACCCTCCTCCTCGCCGAGTACTACGACGTCAGCGAATAGCCACCAGGGAATGAGCCAGGTGCCCGGTGTACACCGACTCCGTACACTGGGCACCACACCAGCTCGGAAGAAGGCCATCCAGAGGCCACTCCGAACCACCAGCCTTGGCGCTCAGCACGGCCTGTACACCTGGATCACCGTGTTGAGCGGTGCCGGTTCGCTCCACACCTTTCCACAGCCGCCGCAAGAAGGCCCGCAGGATCCCGGACTGCCTCCCCCTCACTCCGTGCCCTGTGGCCTCCCCGGATAAGTGATTTGTGGGATGACGACAAGGACCCCTCTGGCACCAGGGCGCGGTCACCGAGCGGGAATCGTCGGTCGCCAGCAGCCGCCAGGGGAGCGCAAGGGGAGCGCGGACGCCTTTGGACGGCGCAACACAGCCCGGCACCCGCCGGACCGGCATCAGTGCTCTGATCAGGCACAACGGCATTCGGCAACACCAGCCGACACAGCCCGGCACGATCTCTCACGCACTCGTAATGCGTAGGTCTCGGGTTCGGATCTCGAAGGTACGCGAGCCCAGTTGAGGGGCATGGTGAGCCGGTGGGATTCATCCGACTGTGCATGGAGTTGTCAGATGCTGAAGCATCTCCTTAGCGAATGCACCACTTCACGGGCGACACCGGATTCAGCCGTTGATGCACGGGAGTTCGCAGTCGTTAGATGACTGCCGTCTACCTGTTGCCGATGACGCACCACGTGGAGTGCGTGGCGATCCTTGAACCGGCAGCAAAGGGCCCCTGACCTGCGGTTTTGCCGATGTGCATTATGTGCGTTACGGGCGATATCTTGACGCTGAAATGACGCTCGTGACGCTCATTGATCTTGGTTTGGTGCTGCGCTGACCAGCGGATTTCCGTTACTGAGCGTTGCTGCTGACGCTGGGAACACCTTCCGCAGGTGGCACCTGCCGGGATGAGCGGAGGCCGTTTCACATGCTCTGCGCGGCGAGAACGAGTGGGGCCTCCAGCCGCTCCCAGGATCCCGGAGGAGAAGGAGAAGGTGAGGTCCGTACTGTCCGAGCAAGAGCCCCGCGTGCTGAATGTCTCCCGATCCAGCCGACTGGAGCGGTCTCACGCCACAGGCATCCACCGGGCACGCAGGCCCCGGTCCGCGAAGCTCCGCAGGTGTTCGCCAGGGCGAGAGGCGGTCCCACCCGGCGGCGATGAACCGGCCCCGCAGCAGCCTGATCAGATCCGGCCAACGGCGATCACTTTCCACCTTCCCCGGTGAACGGCCGAGCCGGACTGATGGAATGACGATCGACTGACACCCCTGTACCACCGTGGAGTCCTCATGAACTGGCTGGACGCCGTCCTGAAGATCATCACCCCCCCTTGAACCGATCATCGTGCCCCTGATCACGAGCAACCTCGATGTGAAGCACGACATCAAGCCCCTGTCCTGACCACGCCCCGAACCCAGCGGTCGGCGGCGGCCGTCGCTGTCGCCGGCGGGAGATCCGCCATGCGTTTCGCCGCCCTGGTCCGGGGGTTCGCCTCGACGTTCCTGCGTCCCCGGCCGCCGCGAACGGAGAGGGCCGAACCCCTCACCCGTGCACAGATCCTCGCCCTCCTGGACGACCTTCCCGTCAGCGAGTGGCGCTACGACTGGGACCCCGACACCCTGCACATCGGCCCGATGGCCCAGGACTGGCGGGCCGCCTTCGGCTACGGCCGCCGCGAGACCACCATCGACATCGTCGACGCCCAGGGCGTCCTGATCGCCGCCGTCCAGGAACTCTCCCGCCGCCTGCGGCAACTCGAAGAACAACACCCCGCACCCCCGCCCTGCCGCTGCGCGCACACCACCGAACCCGACCCCACTCCCGGAAAGAGGGCTCCATGACCCTGACCGAAGCCATCGCCGCGCTGATCAACGCCCTCGGCCCCGTGATCACCCCGCTCTGACCGCCCGCCCGAGCCCTGTGAACAAGGAGCTGAATGTGACTGTCTTCCGCCGCGCCGCCGCGCTCGCCGCGACCGCGTTCGCTCTGCTCGGATCCGTGACCCTGCTGACCTTCGGGACCTCCGTACGCGAGATCTTCGGCCTCACCGTCGGTATCGGCGCCTGAACCGACCATCCCGCCGGGCACGGTCCCGGCGGCGGAACCGGCCGGGCCCGCGACCGGGAACGGCCGGTTCGCCGCTTACCCGCCCGCGCGCACAAGCGTCAGGCTCCGAGACGATCGCACCCCAGAGGGGTGCAGCGTCGGAGCAGGGGTGGGCACATGATCGGCAGGGGTGGCTGGTTCGGGCGGGTGGCGGCTTCGGCGCTGGGCACGGTACTGGCCGTGGCCGGGCTGATGACGGGCGGGGCCGGGCCGGCGTCCGCGGTTGTCGGCGGGACGGACGCCCCGCCGGGCGCGTACCCGTACCAGGTGTCGGTGCAGTTCCAGAACTCCAGCGGCTGGCGCCATGCCTGCGGCGGCTCGATCATCGGCGAACGGTGGGTGCTGACCGCCGCCCACTGCGTCGACGCCACAACCGCCAACCGCATGAGAATCGTGGCCGGGTCGAACACCCTCAACCCGGCGGGCACGATCCACTCCGTCCAGGAGGCGACCCGCCACGAGAACTACAACGGCAACGCGGCGGGCAGCCCGAACGACATCGGCCTGCTCAAACTGAGCACCCCGCTCACCTACACACCGCTCATCCAGCCCATCGCCCTCCCGGACCCGCCCGCGTACCCCACAGGCGGCGCGATCCTCACCGGCTGGGGCTGGCTCAGCGGCAACGGCGAAAGGCCGAACGCCCTCCAGCACGCCACCGTCACCCTCCTCACCCTGGCCGAGTGCCAGATGCGCTGGCCGGTCCAGAACATCAACGCCGGCCACCTCTGCACACTCGACAGAACCCCTCCCGTATCGGCGTGCGAGGGCGACAGCGGCGGCCCGCTCGCCCAGAACGGCCGGGTGCTCGGCATCGTCAGCTGGGGCCACACCATCTGCAGCGGTCGGTACCCGTCCGTCTACACCAACGTCGCCGCCCACCGCACCTGGATCACCGGCAAGACCGGAATCTGAACAACCCTCGCGCGGCTCCCGCTCGTCGCATCCCCGTTTCCCGCTCCACCAGGCCAGCCGCCTTGCCCGCAGCGGTCCGCCAACGCGCGGCCACGCGGTGGAGGTTCGCGGTCGCCCTGGGCCCGCCTCCCGGCGGCCCGACGGCAGTGGTCACGCCGGCCGCCCATCGGCGGATTCGGCCGGTATGGCTGTCGCGGTCCACGGAGAGCGGATGCGCCATTGCGTCGCCGAACTCCCTCTCGCCATACTCTCCGTGCTTTGGTGTATCGGTTCTCCTCGCTGGGGTATGCATGTCAGATCTCGCAGGTCCTCGTCCTGTCCTATCCGACACGCCGCGCCTCGCAGCTGTGCTCGATTCCGAGCCATCTCCCGCTGTGGCAGCGCCGTCCGGTGTCGCAGAGTCGGCCTCGGTCGCCGAGTTGCGCCGCTTCCTGGACAGCACGCGTGCCACCGTCGAAGCCGGCAGCCGAGAGGCCGTCATGCGGTTCCTCCCCGGTGCCGCCCCGGTGGTCGGCCATCACGCGGGGTGGGGCGGGGAGGCCGGGGCGGGAAAGGGCGGGAAGGCGTTGCGTCCCGCGCTGGTGCTGCTCTGCGCGGACGCCTGCGAGGCGACTGTGGACGACGCCCAGCGGCGAACCGCGATTGCGTCGGCCGTGGCGGTGGAGATGGTCCACGACTTCACGCTGCTGCACGACGATGTCATGGACGGCGACCGAACGCGCCGGGGCCGTCCGGCTGCGTGGGTGCGATTCGGAACGGACCAGGCGATTCTCGCCGGCGACGGTCTGCTCGCGCTGTCCCTCAGGGTGCTGCGTGACGCGGGCGGGCGAGCCGGTTCGCCCGGGGCACCGCCGGACGGGACGGGGGACGTCGGCGTTCTCCTGGCCGTCCTGACCGACGCGCTGTTGGCGCTGTGCGCGGGTCAGACCTCGGATCTGGCGGCGGAGACGAATCCGGACCTCACGGAGTCGGAGTACCTGGACCTCGCCGCCTGGAAGACGGCCTCGCTGTTCGAGGCCGCCTGCCTGCTCGGTTCCCTGGCCGCAGGGGCCCGTCCAGAGGTTGCCCAGGGGTATCGGGAGTTCGGACACCACGTGGGACTGGGGTTCCAGCTCTCCAACGACCTCCACGGTATCTGCGGGGAGCCGGGCCTGGAGGGGAAGACGGACTCGGTGGACCTGGTACGCGGCAAGAAGACCTTCCCCGTCGTCGCCGCACTGCACTCGGCCACCTCAGCAGGCGAGAGGCTCGCCCGGCTGTACCGGACATCCTCCGGACAGCCGCCACCGCCGGAGGCCATACGGGTTCTGCTGTACGAGGCAGGTGCGGTCGCGTACACCGAGGCCCGGATCCGTCATCATCACGAAGCGGCGCTGGCAGCTCTGGAGCGGGCCCGCCCTGTCCCGGGTCCCGCACGCCACCTGCGTGCCCTGGTGGCATCGGCCTGCGCCTCACCCTTCGGGCGGGCCCCGACGGCACGAAGGATGTCATGATCGCATCACGACAGCTGGAGCCCGCGGAAGCGCTGCTGGCGGAGGTGGAGCAACAGGTGGCTGTCTCCTCCACCGTCGGGGGACCGTTGGACCTCCTGGCCCTGGACGAGGCGGTGGGCCGTCTCACCAATGAGGAGCCGGTCCTGCTCGCGCGGCTGGAAGCGGGAACATCCGGCCCCACCCTGAGGCTGCCGGACCGCCCCGACCCACCCCGTCTGTACCGCGGTACCTGTGGCCATGAAGCGCTGACCGCCCCCTTTCCCCCGGACGGACCTCTGCTGCGCGTCACCGTCGTCCCCGGACCGGATGGCAGCCATGAGGTGGTCACCTCCGTCCACCACGCCGTCAGCGACGGCGCCAGTGTGCTGGAACTGCACCGCCGGTTATGGGACATCTACACCGCTCGGCTCCGGGGAGAACCGCCACGGCCCGCCGGGCGCCGCTGCGACGGGCTGCCGGAGCCCGCGAGCGGATGGTTCGCCGGTGTGATCGGCCCGGACCGGCTCGCCGACTATCTCGCCGCCCGCTCGGCGGGCCTGTCATCGCGGCGGGCCGTCACCCTCCCCACGACCGCTCGTCGTGAGGGCGGAGCGCACTTGGGCCGGGTAGAGCTGACGGACGAGAGCTACGCCGCCTTCCGGGCCGTGGCACGTGCATACGGAGCGTCCCCGCACACACTGCTCTGTGCCGCCGCTCTCGGCGTGATCCGCGAGCGGATCCCGGCCCCGGGTGACCTGCCGCTGAGCTGTGTCTCGGCCGTCGACCTGCGGACGCGGGTCACCCCGGCCGTGCCGCGCGACCGCCTGGTCATGGGGGCCGGGCCGGTCGCCACGCTCACCCTGCACGCGCCCGGTGACGATCCCCGCGACCGCGCGCCGGAGATCCTGGGGCAGCTGCACCACGCCCTGCGCGACGGCGTACCCGAACTGGAACTCCTCGCCGCCCGGCAGGTCATGGCGGAACTCACCGGCGAGAGGCCCGCCGCGGTGACCCTGAGCGTCTCCAACCTCGCCGGCCGCCCTCTGCGGCTCAATCTGCCGCCCGGCCACACGGCAAGCCGACTGCGGCTGTTCTCCCAACCGCCCGGCCCGTTCCCCGTAGTGTTCGCCACCAGTACGCCCGAGGGGCTCGGGCTCGACACCGCCCTCCCCCGGGCCTGGTTCAGTGCGGACGAGGCGACAGCGTTCACCGCCGGTCTCGACGCGTCACTGAAACGTCTGACCTCGGCGGCTGCGCCTGTGGGCACCACCCGAGCCGTGCCCCGCCGGACACCCAGGGGCGGCGGTGAGTGACGCCGCCGTGGTCCGGGCCCGGCTGGACGCGCACGCCGAGGCGGTGCTGCGGGCGTGGGACATGGTGCCCGAGACAGTGGTGCGGCGGGTGGCGGCTGCCCGGGTGGGCAGCGCGGTGGTGCGCTGTTTTCCCGCCGCGGACGACGACGCCCTTCTTCTGACCATTGACGTCTTCACCTGGCTCACCGCGTTCGACGACCACTACGAACGCGCCGGAGCCCGTACCTCTCTGGCCGTGGCCCGGCTGGTGGCCTCGCTGGAGCGACCCGGCGGCGTACCGGACCCTCCGGAGGGCGGACCGGCCGTGGCGGCCTTCGCCTCGGTCCGCGCCCGCTGCCGAGCGGTACTCGGGTCAGAGCAGGACGACCGGCTCACCGACGCGCTGCGCGGCTACTTCCTCGCCGTGCTGTGGGAGCAGAGCGCGCCGGGGGCCGACGCCGACACCTTCTTCGCCATGCGCCGTCATCTCTCCTTCGGGCGGATCCTGCCGGTGCTCGTCGAGGTCGCGACCGGACGGGCCGTGCCTCCCGGCCTCCTGCACGCGCCCTTGATGTGCGCTTTGCTCGACCGGTTCGCCGACGCGGTCGCCCTCTTCAACGACCTGGCGTCCGCAGGCTGGGAGACGGAGCACCTCACCGGTCCTCCTGACACGGTGCCGGCGAACACGCTCGCCCTCCTGCGGGCCGAGCACCCGGGTATGGGCACCGAGGAGGCCAGGGCACGTGTACGGGCCATGCTCACACACGCGTCGGCGGAGGTGAAGCTGCTGTACGAGGAGCTGTACGGGAGCACCACCGAGGCGGGCCGCGCCCACCTGGACGGCCTGCGGGACTTCCTCGACGGTCTACTGACCCTGCGCATGCCCGACCGCTACACGACACCGGCCCGCTGAGCGTCCCCGACATATGCGCCACCGCGACCTCTGGAGAGCCGAATGCCCCACCCCGCCGTGCGTCCCGCGCCCGGGCGCACTCCCCTGCTCGGCCACCTGGTGCCCTTCCTGCGTGCGCCGCTGCCCTTCCTTCGCAGCCTGAGAGCCCACGGCGACCTGGTCGAACTGCGTCTGCCCGGACGGCGGATGACGTTCGTGTGCGACGCCGAACTCACTCACCGCCTGCTCGTCAACGACCGCGTCTTCGACAAAGGCGGCCCCATCTACGACCGGCTCCGCGAGGCGGGCGGCAACGGTATCGCCACCTGCCCCGCCCACGAGCACCGCCGCCAGCGCAGGCTCATCCAGCCGGCGTTCCGCACCGAACGCTTCCCCGGCTACACCCGCATCATGAGCCGGCGTATAGACGCTGTCGTCCGCGGCCTGCGCCCCGGCAGCATCGTCGACCTCACCCGCGAAACACGGCGCATCACCGCCGACATCCTGATCACCACCGTCTTCGGCACCGAAGTGAGCCCACGAGTCCACGCCCAACTGGCGTCAGACCTCAAGGAGCTCACCAACAGCATCCTCCGCCGCAGCCTGATGCCCCAGCCCCTGCTACCGCTGCCCACCCCCGGCAACCTGCGCCACCAGCGGACCAATCGCCGCTCCCGACGGATCATGCTCGAACTGATCCGCCGCCACCGGGCCGACCCGGCCGCCGGGCGGATCGGGCTCCTGTCCCTACTGCTCGACGCCCACGACCCCGACAGCGAGCAACAGACCTTCACCGACGAGGAGATCGCAGACCAGGCGATCACCTTCTACGTCGCCGGAACGGAAACCACCGCCGGAGCCGTCTGCTGGGCGGTCTACCTGGCCGCCCAGCACCCGGACGTACGCCGACGGCTGACGCACGAGGCCCGGGAGGTCCTCGGCGGGCGCACCGCGACCTGGGAGGACCTCGAACGCCTCAGCTATACCCGCCAGACCCTCACCGAGGCCCTGCGCATGTACCCGCCGGGCTGGTTCCTGACCAGGGAGACCACCGCGCCGACCCGCCTCGGCAACCACGACCTGCCGGCCGGGACGACCGTCGCCTTCAGCCCCTACCTGGCCACCCACGAGCCGTCGCGCTACCCCGACCCCGACCGCTTCGACCCCGACCGGTGGACTCCACGCGAGGACGGCACACCCCCTCCCGTACCCTCCGTGATCTTCGGCGGCGGCGCCCGCAAATGCATCGGCGACGAGTTCGCCGTCCTGGAAGGCACCCTGCTGCTCGCGAGCCTCACCTCCCACTGGGACCTGCGCCTGCAACCGGACAGCCTCGGGCTGCCCCGCCTGCCCCACCTCACCCTGAATCCCGGACGGATGAACGCCCGGGTCGAACGGCACACCACTCCCGCCGGGGACGGCCCTGCGGAGGCCGCCGCCCCGGAGCCGAAGCGGGAGAGGGATCAGCGTCGATGACAACGAGCCCACAGGTCCCCATCACCGAGACACACCACGCGGATCGCATCCTGAACCGGATCGCCCAGGACGACTGGGGCGACTTCAGCCCCTCCGTCTACGAAACCGCCCGGGTCCACGCCTGGGCCCCCGACCTCCCCGGTCACCGCACCCGCACCGAATGGCTGCTGGCGCAGCAGTCGGCGGACGGCCTCTGGGGCGAGGGCCCGACCCCCTACCGGCTCCTGCCGACCCTCAGCGCCGTCGACGCCTTCCTCCGCGCCCTGACCCGCGACGCCCCCTCTCTCACCGACGACGACACGATACGGCTGACGCGGGCCACCGACGCGGCCCTCACCGCCCTGGCCGAGCTGCCCGCGCACGGCACCCTGCCGGACACCGCGGCGGTCGAACTGCTCGTCCCGCTGCTGCTCGCCGATATCAACAAGACCCTGGGGCACATCGAGGACCGGCCCGCCACGACAGTGCGGCTCGCGGCCGGCCACCGCCGCTTCGGAATCATCCACTCGCTGGGCCCCACCGACGGCACCCTCCTGCGCAAACTCACCGCGATACCCACTCTCCCGGTAAAACTGCACCACTGCTTCGAGGCATTCGCACCGTACTGCCCGCCGCCACCCCCGCCCCGGGCCGCCGACGACCATGCCCTGATCGGCGCCTCACCCGCGGCCACCGCCGCATGGCTGACCGTCTCACCCCACCCCGGAGGCGCCCGAGCGGCCCTCACCGCGGCAGGCGAGCGATACGGCCACCTCTTCCCCGAAGCCGCCCCACTCGCCACCTTCGAACGACTCTGGGTTCTGGCCGCACTGCTGCGCACCGGCCTGATCTCCTCGCGCGACCCGGCCGCCCGCCGACTGGTCGCGCCCCTGCTGGGGCGCGACGGCATACCCGGCGCGCCGGGTCTCGCCCCCGACGCCGACGACACCGCACTCCTGATTCACGTCGCCACCGGCCTCGGACTCGACACAGACCCGGGCGCCCTGACCCGGTTCGCCTCCGGCGACCACTTCGCCTGCTACGTCGGCGAGGACACCGGATCCGTCTCCGCCAACGCCCACGTCCTGACCGCCCTGATGGACACGGTGCCCGACCCTCGCTCGAGCCCCGCCGCACGAACCACCGCGAACTGGCTCGCGCAACAGCAACTCCCCGAAGGGCACTGGACGGACAAGTGGCATGCCTCGCCGCTGTACGCCACCAGCCGCGTCTGTCGAGCCCTCGCCCGCTCCCCCCACCCCGCCCACCACACGGCACTACGGCGAGCCGGCCGCTGGGCCCTCGACCGACAACACGCGGACGGCTCCTGGGGGGTGTGGCAGAGCACCCTGGAAGAGACCGCCTACGGCATCCAGATCCTCCGTACCACCAGCCCCCATGACGCGGCCCCCGCCATCGCCAGAGCCGTACGGTGGATCACCGAAAGCGGCCCGGACCAGCGCCCCCACCCGCCCCGCTGGCACGACAAAACGCTCTACACCCCCACAACCATCATCGACGCCGAAACAGCGGCCACCATGGCCGCCGCCCAGGCCGACGCTCTCCACACCCGGCGCTCCCTCACCTGACGCCGCCGACAGGCCGTTCTTCGAGCCGACCGAGGGGCGGGACCCGGTCCGGAACCCGACCGCGGGCCGCTTCACTACCGTCCTCGCTCCCGCCACGGTCCAGGGACACCAGAGGTGGCAGTTCTCCGCCCACAACTCCGCCACCGGTCTGCTCTAGGCGTTCAGCATCGAGCAGACCTCCGACGGCCTGTGCAATACCCAGGGAGCCGCCACTGGACCAACCTCGACCCGGCCTAGGTGTATTGACCACGAGCATCCTGGGCCAGCACGAAGTCGAAGCTCTTGTTCCAGCCGGTACCGTCCCAGTACGGGCTGGTGCAGCAGGTTTGACCTGGTTGGTGCGCTCCAGGAGTTCACCCGGAGCGGCCCCGTTCTCCAGGCTGACTGAAACACAACACTTCACGTCCACCTGGGTCACGGAGCTGAGCACGCCGGTGCTGGTGGAGCAGTGGTCGTCCGACGAAGACGACACTGGCCCCACGCGAGACGCAACGGGTCGGCAACCCGGAGGCGACGCCGCGGGCACCGGGGTCCGGTACCCGCGCTCCCTCGCCTCGGTCGTGGGCCTGCCGCACGGGCCGGTCATGTGCGGGTGAGGGTCCAGGTGTCGATACCGCTGAGACCGGTGAGGCCCTGGGGGGCCGAGCAGGCGGAAAGGTCGAGGTTGGGGAAGGTGATGGTCTGGGTGACCTCGGTGCCGGCGAGGGTTCCGGAGGTGATCGGTCCGGTGGAGGTGCCGACTTTGGTGCCGTTCACGTTCGAGAAGCTGTTGGTGTACTCCCAGGTGCTGGTCGTCCCGTTGTTCCAGTGCAGGGTCTCGGTGCCGGAGCCGCCCGCGAACAGGCTCGTGCACGACTGGGTCGCCGTCCCGGAGAACGGTGCCACGAAGGAGGTGAGCTGAGGATGGGTGAGGCTCAGGCACAGAACCGCGGTGTCCTGGCCGCTGACGGACACCGTCTGCTCCGTATCGGTCAGTCCCGGTGAGAAGGCGACGGTGGTGCTGCCGGTACAGGTGACCAGGGCGGGCGACGCGCTCGCCGCCACCGGGGCGGCAGAAGCTGCGGCGACCACCGCCAGGGCCATCGCCAGCGCACATGCAGCCGCCGGAAACCTCTTCGCCATGGGAACCTCCGCGGTGTTCTCGGGAACGGAAGAACAGGTGCGGGCCGGAGGCAGTCCGCGGAGCACGCGCCGGCGCACGGGCACCGGTGAGAACGGCGGACGTCCATCCCAGCAGAGCACGAGCACGGTCCTCGACCCTGAGCGGACTGCCGCCACAACCCGACCGCGCTGTACGGTTCGCCCGGCTCACGCATCCCCCATGGCTGCCCTCCGCACAGGAGATCTACGCGGCATATCCGTAGGGTTTCCCCTAAACGAATGACCCCCGGCCGGCGTCCACACCGGCCGCGCGCCGGCAACCGGCCAGGACGTGTCCCCGGCGCGCGCCCGCCCGGGTGTCGAACCTCCGCCACATCACCAAGAGACTGTTCACGGGTTAAAAATCCGTGTAGCGCGCGATTCAGCCATGGACGGCCCGCTTCGCGACATGTCTCTTGATGTCGCCCATGAGCTTGATGGGGTTCCGTGAAAATTGCGCGGGTACCTCGCGGTGCTCGGTGCCCTCGTCGGACAACAAGGGCGCCGGGGGCCGTACGCGACCGTCCTGGCGGTCTCCGGGGCTGTCGCGCTCCGCCGCCGGGTGGCGCGACCGCAGGGAGAGGGGACATCCACGATGCACTCCACCACACGGTCGGATCGCTTGTACGCGCGCTGGCGGCGCCGTGTCGCGGTGACCGCCGTAACCGCGCTGGCCGCGACCGGTCTGGCCGCCCTGACCGGGCCGTCCGCGCAGGCGGTGCAGCCGGGCCACACCACCGCCTACGTCACCGACGCCAACAATCAGGCCGTCTCGGTCGTCGACACCGCGACCGGCACCGTCACCGCGTCCATCCCGGTCGGGGGCTTCACCCAGGACGTGACGGTCAACGGCGCGGGCACCACCGCGTA
This sequence comes from Streptomyces sp. NPDC003691, assembly GCF_053981115.1. Lineage (NCBI taxonomy): Bacteria > Bacillati > Actinomycetota > Actinomycetes > Kitasatosporales > Streptomycetaceae > Streptomyces > Streptomyces sp. NPDC003691. Next base: position 20,986 of record NZ_JBSFNQ010000043.1, read on the forward strand.
CGCCGTGACCGCTGTCCCGAACACCGTCGCCGTCATCGACACCGCCACCAACACGGTCACTGCGAACGTTCCGCTCGCGGGCATCCCCACCTCGGTCGCCCTGAACCCCGCGGAGACTGCCCTGTACGTCGCCGACGCCACCGCGCACGTCGTGGAGGTCGTCGACACCGCCACCAACACCCTCACCACGAGCATTCCGGTCGCGGGCAATCTCCAGGGCGTCACCTTCAACCCGGCCGGGACCACCGCGTATGTCGCCACCGCCGGGCCGAACAGACTGGTCGTGATCGACACTGCGACCGCGACCGTGACCACGAGCATCCCCTTGACGGCCACCGCCTTCGGCGCGGTCGTCAACCCGGCGGGCACCTCCGTCTACGTCGCCAACGCCGGCGCGGGCATCACCAAGGTCGACACCGCCACCAACACCGTCAGCGCGAGCATCCCCGCCGCCGTCAACACCACCAGCGTGGCGATCACCCCCGACGGCAGCACCCTCTACGGCGGCAGCCCGCTCAGCAGCGGCGTCCACGTCGTCGCCACCGCCACCGACACCCTCACCACCACCGTCGGCGGCCTCGGCATCCCCCAGGACGTCGCCGTCAACTCCACCGGCACCACCGTCTACGCCACCAACCCGGTCAACGCGACCTCCAGTGTCCCCGGCTTCCTCTACGCCATCGACACCGCAACCAACACCGTCACCACCGCGGCGAGCGGGCTCAGCAGCCCCAAGGAAGTCGCCCTCCACACCATCCCCGCACCCGAGATCACCGCCATCTCACCGACCAGCGGGACCACCGCCGGCGGGACCGTGGTGACCATCACCGGTACGAATCTGAACGGCGCGACCGCCATCACCTTCGGCGGCACCCCCGCCACCGGTGTGACGTGCTCGGCGACCTCCTGCACCGCGACAGCACCCGCGCACGTGGCCGGCACGGTCGATGTCCGGGTCACCACCCCCGGCGGCACCAGCAGCATCACACCGGCCGACGAGTTCACCTACATCGCCCCGACCGCCGACCTCGACGTCGACCTCTCCGCACAGCCCCACCTGGGCATCCTGGTCCCCTACCTCACGTACACACTCACGGCCCGCAACACCGGACCCGACCCGGTCACCTCGGCCACCCTCACCGCGACCCTGCCCCCCGGTACGACCGCCACCAACCTCACCTCCGGCTGCACCGTCGCAGGCACCACGGTGAACTGCGCCTACGGCGCTATCGCCAACGGCACCGCCGTGGACAAGAAGTTCCGCGTCCCGCTCCACCTGCTGTCCCTGGGCAACGTCACCGTCACCGGCACCCGGACCGCATCCGCCCCGGCCGACCCGAACCCGGCCAACGACACCGCGTCCGCCACCTGCACCGTCGTCTCCGTCATCCTCGCCACCTGCCCCTGACCCCACGACGCGCCCCTCGCCCGACATCGGCGAGGGGCGCGGACCATCCACCGCAGGCCAACTCCCGCCTCTGCGCGCGGTGACGATCGTCTCCACGCTCGGACTGCCCGAGGACATCCTGCGGCACACCGGCCCGGCCCCGCCGATCCTGATCGACCGCGGCGTGGTCCGTCATCGACTGGCATTCGTTCCCCTCCACCACACCGAGCCGACGTCCGGCACACCGACACCGATTGACGATGCAAAGACCGACAGAGCAGTCAGAGGGCGCAAACCAGACAACGGTTTCGCGACAACTGGCTGCCCCCGGGCACTGGTACGGACTCGCTCATCGGTCAGCCGACGAACGACCCGCACAACGCACCGGCATCCGCCTGCCGTCGTTGCCCCACATCGCAGGGAAGAACCTCTTGTCCGCTACCGGCCGGGCTCTTCCGGCGGCATGCCCGGCAGTGCTTCGATACCGCCCCGATGGCGCACCACGTGGAGTGCGTCGCTATCGCTGAACCAGCTAAGAAGGACTTCTGACCTGCGCTTTTATTCGATGTGCATGATGCGCGTCATAGGAATTACGGGCAATATTCCGACGCTCGTTGATCATGGTCTGGCGCCGCGCTGACCAGCGGTCTTCCGCTACTCAGCGTTGGCGTCGACGCTCGGAGAAATCGTCTGCAGGCGCCGCTGCTGCGACGGGCGGACAGTAAACCGGTCCCTTCTCCTCGTCCTGGACGGGAGGAAAAGGCCGGTTCAGTCCTCTACACATTGAGGGTGAGCGGGGTCCGAAGCCCCTCCCAGACTCCGAGAGGGGACAGGGAAGGTGAGGTCCGCCTCAGTGTGGCCCGGCCCTCGGAGTCGGCCCCGCTCGCACAACCGGAACGCGGCAGCGTGCGGCAGGGCGCCTCACGAGCCCGCGACCACTGGTGTGCGCCACCAGCGCGTTATGGCCGGTAGGCGAGGCCGACGGGATGCCAGCCCTGCGCCAACGCGGCACCGAACCGGCCCGAACTGCCTTCCTTCATCATGTACGTGCCGTTCAAGGAACCGGAACCCCGTGGACCTCAACCTCACGTCGAAGACGGCGGTCGCCGTCGGCGCAGGACGGTGTATCCAGCTGCCCGCCAAGGGCGTCCGCGCCGTCGATGCCGCGCGCACCCTCGCCCCTGAGCTGATGGACACCGGCGCGCACACCATGTCGGCCGACCGGAACGCCACCGAAGGCGTCTCCATCTGCTGGAGATCGAGGTATGCGGGAGCGCCTCGGCGAACGCGATGCCGTCGCACAGGAAAGGCTGCCACTGTTTCCCACCGGCCGCCCAGATCCTGCCTGGGGCATGCCTCCTCGTGATCGGCAGGTGTACGACTTCGATCTCCCTTGCCCGAAGCCATCACCCGTGGGTGATGCGTCCTCTGTCCGCAAAGCGGGCGAGTTCCTCTATCGAAATACATCGGTCACACCAAACCGGCTGGGAGCACCGACGCTGCCCTGGGCCGGGCGACCGTTCGGTCTGTGGAGAGCCACTGGCCTTCGGAGGATGGATGTCGACCCAGTTCATGGATGTCAAGGAAACCGCTGAGTATCTGAACATGTCGGTGACCTGGGTCTACAAGGAGGCCCCGAGGGCCGGTCTGACTCCGTACAAGTTCGGCAGGGGCCGCAATGCGAAGATCCAGTTCAAGGTCTCCGAGGTTCAGGTCTGGGTCAGGCAGCAGAAGCTCGGTTAGGACGGACTTTCCTGGCTCGGTGGTCCTCCTGCAGATGATCGCCGTACAGAACCGTTGGCACCCTCCGGCTCAAGAACCGGAGGGTGTTTCGTATATCAGGCGGCGAGGCCGACGTCGAGGATCTTCGCCGCCTTGCTGATGGAGCCTGGCATGAGGTGGCGGTAGATCTTGAAGGTGATGTCCAGGCTCTTGTGGCCCATCCACTCGGCGACGTCGGTGATCGGGATGCCGTGACCGAGGCAGTTCGACGCGAAGAAGTGGCGGAAGCCGTACACCACCATGCCCTCGGGGATGTCCACCTCACCGCGGGCCTTCATCCGGCGCCACTGGTTCTGGATGCGGTGGTACGGGAAGGGCTGGTCCGGCCTGTTCGGGTGGCGGAGGAGGTAGCCGTCCGCCGTCGTGCCGTATGTGTCGGCGTACCACTCGATCCCCAGTTTCACCCGGGCGGGCAGGGGCACGTCGCGGTAGTCGCCGGTCTTGCGGTGCTTGAGCCGGGCGTACTGGTTCGTCGTCTGGTTGACCTGCTCGGTGATCCGGTAGACATCGTCCGCGACGATGTTCTTGAGGTTGACGGCTGCGGCCTCGCCGTTGCGCATGCCGCAGCCGCTCATCAGGTCGGCGACAAGGCGGAAGGCGTCGTCGCCGGCAGTACGTATCCCATGGAGCTGGGGCAGGGACGGGATGACGGCGCGGGCAGGGTCGTACTGCGGGGGCTTCACGCCGTCGAGCGGGTTGTCCTCGTAGAGGCCGAGACGGTGGGCGTCGAGCAGGATGGACTTCAGCTTGTCGTAGGCGTTGGCCTGGGTGGCGAGGCCGATGCCGTTGCGCTCCATCGTGCGGATGAAGCCGTCCACGACCTTGTGGTCGAAGGTCTCCATCCGGCGGCTCTCCAGAGCGGGCAGCAGATGGTGCTCCAGGAGCGAGTCCAGGTGACGGACGGAGGATACGGCGAGGTCGCGCTGGCCCTCCTTCCACTCGGCCGCGTACGCGCCGAACCGCATGGAGCCGTACTTCTGGATGCGCTCGGCCTTGGTCTGGCCCCGGGCGGCTTCCTTCTTCGCGTTGTAGACCTTCGTCAAACGCTCCTTGGCCAGGTCCTGGGTGGTGAAGCCGGACTCCTCGACCTGGCGGCCCGCCGCGTTGCGGTACCGGATCGTGTAGGTGTGGGGACACTTGGACCAGCCGGTCTGCGGGTGCTCGCAGTCCTTGAAGAAGCTGCCCATGCCGTGGGCCAGTGCCTTGGTGGCCATGGTCCGGTACCTCCCGCGTACGATGCTGACCTATTGCTGACTGCGCATCGTGCGCCAAGCCCCTGACCTGCACGAAGACGGGATCTACGTGGTATGTGGTGGAACTTCATCGGCCGCAGCCACCAGGACATCGCCGAGGCACGGGAAGAGTGGGAGAACGGCTCCGACCGCTTCGGCACCGTCGGGGGCTACCCGGGCGAGCGGCTGCCCGCCCCCGCCCTGCCCCGCGCCGTGATCACCCCCCGCAGGAACCCCTCCCCCCGCTGACCCCGAACCGGAAGGCCGCCCTCCCTCATGAACGAGCAGCCCACCAGCGCCCCCGTCGTCCGCCACGCCGACACCCGCCACCGCTACGAGATCCTGGTCGACGGCGACCGCGCCGGCCTGACCGCCTACCGTGACCGCGACGACCAGCGGGTCTTCTTCCACACCGAGATCGACGACGCCTACGGGGGCCGAGGGCTCGCCGCGACCCTCGTCGAGCAGGCCCTCACCGATGTCCGCGCCACCGGAATGCGGATCGTCCCCGTCTGCCCCTACGTGGCCAAGTTCCTCACCAAGCACCGGGAGTTCGCGGACATCACCGACCCCGTCACCCCCGACATCCTCACCTGGCTCGACTCCCGGCTGAAGCGCTGAACCGCGGCGTCCGGCGCCCGGGGCCACCGCCTCCCGTACGATCCGCGGCCACCCGCACCGACCTGCTCCGCAAAGCCGTCGGGACGGGTGGCCCCGGGTGACACGGCGAAGTGCCGGACACCGAGGGCGGGCAGGAGCCGAGTCAGCGGCCGGCCGGGTCGCCTACGCCCGTGGACTCGGGGCCTCACCCGTGAATTCCGCGCCGGTGCCGCCGGTGGCGTCGATGCCGTCGGCGCCGACCGGGCCGCGGGGAAGGATCCGGTCCAGCCACTTCGGCAGCCACCAGTTGGTCCGCCCCAGGAGTGTCATCGTCGCCGGTACCAGCACCATGCGTACGACCGTGGCGTCAATGAAGATCGCGGTGGCCAGGCCGAGCCCGAACATCTTGGTGGAGGGGTCCTCGGTGACGGCGAAGGACAGGAAGACCGCCACCATGATGAGGGCGGCCGAGGTGATGATCCGGGCGGTGCCCGAGATGCCCTCGACGATCGCCGTGCCGTTGTCGCCGGTGCGCAGATACTCCTCGCGTACCCGGGCGAGGAGGAACACCTCGTAGTCCATCGACAGGCCGAACAGGATGGCGAAGAGGAACATCGGGATGAACGACACGATCGGAACCGTCGATTCCAGCCCGATGAGTGCGCCTCCCCAGCCCCACTGGAAGACCGCGACCATGATGCCGTAGGCCGCGCCGATGCTCAGCAGGTTCAGCAGGACCGCCTTGAGCGGTACGAGTATCGAACGGAAGACCGGCACCAGCAGCAGAAACGACATCGCCAGCACGGCGGCGACGAGCACCGGCAGGCGTTGGCTGGTGCGCTCGCCCACATCGGACAGGCTCGCGGTGGCGCCTCCGACGTGGGCCCTGGCCGGGCCGGGCCCGATCGCCGTGGGCAGCACGCCGGTGCGCAGCCGGGCGATGGTGTCGGCCGTGGCCTTGTCCTGAGGGCTGGTGGTCGGGAACACCACGAAGGTCGCGATGCCGCTGGCCCGGTCGATATGCGCCGGCGCGACGGACGCGATGCCCGGATCCGCCGCGACCGCTGCGACGAGTCGGTCCGGCACTCCCGGATCACCGGCCGGGTCCGCCGCGATGACCAGGGGACCGTTCGTGCCCGGGCCGAACCCCTCGGCGACGAGGTCGTAGGCGCGGCGCTCGGTACGGCTCTGGGGCATTGAGCCGTCGTCCGGCAGGCCGGCGCGCAGACCGAGCACCGGCAGCGTCGCGGCCAGCAGCAGCCCCGCCGCGCCGACCGCGTACAGCACCGGGTGCCTGCTGACATGCCCGATCCAACGCCGCCAGCCGGCGGCGGGAGCGGCACCCGTCACCGTGCCCCGCCGCCGTACGAGCCGGCCCGGCATCCTGCCCCGCAGAGCCCGGCCGATCCGGCCGGCCCGGGCCAGGCGTAGGCCGGCCGCGCCGAGGAAGGCCGGCAGAAGCGTCACCGACGCAATCACCATGATCAGCACGACGATCGAGACGGCGAGCCCGCCCACCACCATGAACGGCACGTTCGCGACCGCCAGTCCGAGGATCGAAACGACGACGACGCCGCCGGCGAAGACCACGGGCCGCCCCGCCGTGGCCACCGCTCTCCCCGCCGCCTCGCGGGGTTCGAGCCCGCGCGCCAGGTACTCCCGGTGTCGGGCGAGCACAAACAGCGCGTAGTCGATGCCCACGCCGAGCCCGACCATGCTGCCCAGGACGGGGGCGAAGGCCGGGACGTCCATCACCCCCGCCAGTACCGTCATCGTGGCGACTCCGATGGCCAGCCCGAAGACCGCCATGCCGATCGGCAGCGCGGCGGCGACGAGCGAACCGAACGCCAGGAACAGGATCGCGGCCGCGGCGAGGAGGCCGATCAGCTCACTGACACCGCCGTTGGCTCCGGAGAAGGCGAAGAAGAGGTTCCCGCCCATCTCGATGCGCAGGGGCAGCTCGTCGCGCAGCCGGTCGCCGAGACCAACGAGGGCGTCGAGGTCTTCGGCCGACAGCCGGCTCTGGTCGGGATACTGCACCCGGACGACCGCGATCCGCCCGTCGGCCGAGACCAGGCCGTCGCGTACGGCGGTGTCCCGGCCCGCGCCGACCGCACCCGCAGGGTCGCTCGTACCGAGTACGTGCGGCAGCCGCTTCACCTCGGCCTGCAGCCGCGTGAGAGCGGTGCGCGCGCTGCCCTGGTCGAAGAACGTCGCACCGCCGTCGAGGGGGGTGACGACCACTTGGGCGGTCATCCCCTCCTGGCCGGTACCGGCCCGCTCGATCAGTTCCGCGGCCCGCTGGGAGTCCAGCCCCGGAGCGGTCATCGAGTCCGCGGTCCGCCCGCCGAAGGCGATCGCGGCGAGGACGGCGAGCGTGGCGGCGATCAGCCATGCCGCGATCACCCGCCGGGGACGGCGGGCGGCGCCTGTGCCCAGGCGCAACAGGGCTTTCGAGAGCATCGGGTTCTCCAACCACGTCGTTGGCCGTCCTTGTGCGGCCGCCGGTGCCGAGGCTCGCCGCCACGGGCGCTCTGCCGCATCGGCTCGCGGGCCGTGGCTCCGTCGGCCCCGGGGCGGAGTGACGCCCCGTTCTTTCGGCCGATGCGCGCCACGGCGTGGTGCCTAGGCTGGGAACCGTGCTGCGAGACGACCTGCGAACCCTGTGGAACGAACCCCGGCCGCCCGGCGCGCCCGCCCGGGTGTGGCGGGACTGGGCACTGCTCGCCGTGGGTCTGGGCGCCGTGGCGCTGGAGGCCGGCCTGCGCGAGAACATCGTGTGGCGGCCGGTGGCGGTGGTGTTCGCCGTATGGCTGTGCCTGCTGCCCTTGTGGCGCCGGACCCGCCCACTGGCGATGGTCACACTGGCGTTCGGCTCGGCGATCCTGCTTCAAGTGGCCTCGCTCGTCGCTGAACCGCGCGAGCCGGTCGGGCTCGCCACCGGCAGTGTCGTGCTCGTGCTGCTGTACGCGCTGGCCCGGTGGGGATCGGGGCGGGAGATGGTGCTCGGCGGCGCGGTGACCCTCGCGGCCTGCGTTCTGGGGACCGTCACGGACGACACCCCGGTCGCCGAAAAGGTCGGGGCCTTCGTCTTCCTGCTGCTGCCCGCCCTGGTCGGGGCGGCCGTGCGGTTCCGGGTGGCCGCTCGCGAGCGGCAGTGGGACCAGATGCGCTCCCGTGAGCGCGAGCAGCTCGCCCGGGAACTCCACGACACGGTGGCCCACCATGTGTCGGCCATGGTGATCATCGCCCAGGCGGGCCGGGTGCTCGCGGGCACCGACCCGTCCGCCGCCGTCGAGGCGCTGGAGGGGGTCGAGGAGGAAGGGGCGCGCACCCTGGAGGAGATGCGCGCCATGGTCGCCGCGCTGCGGGACCGCGGCGTAGGCGCCGAACTGGCGCCGCCTGCCGGTGTCGCGGACCTGGAACGCCTGGTGCGGACCCCGGGTGGCCGCCTCAGGGTGGACCTGGGGCTCGACGGCGAGCTGGACGCGCTGCCCCCGGCCGTGGACACGGCCGTCTACCGCATCGTGCAGGAGTCGGTGACCAACGCGATGCGCCATGCGGTCGGCGCGACCGAGGTCGTCGTCCGGGTCGCCGCCGAAGGGCACACGGTCCGGGTGACCGTACGCGACAACGGCCAGCGCACCGGCCGGGGGCGCGACGGATACGGGCTTGCCGGACTTCGCGAGCGCGCGGCCCTGCTCGGCGGCGCCCTACGAGCCGGCCCGGGCGCCGACCAGGGCTGGCATGTCGAAGCCGAACTGCCGAGAGCGAGGAGCGACCGTGGCCATTCGCGTCCTCGTCGCTGACGACCAGGCCATCATCCGCACCGGGCTGCGGATCATGCTGAACGCCCAGCCCGGTATCGAAGTGGTCGGCGAGGCCGCCGACGGGCACGAAGCGGTACGTCTGGCCCGCGAACTCCGCCCCGATGTCTGCCTGTTCGACATCCGTATGCCCGTACTCGACGGACTCGAAGCCACCCGGCTGATCGCCGGCCCGGGCGTCGCCGACCCGCTGACCGTGGTCGTCATCACCACGTTCGACCTCGACGAGTACGTCTACGGCTCACTGCGCGCCGGCGCCCGCGGATTCCTCCTCAAGGACACGGGACCGGACCTTCTGGCCCAGGCCGTACGCTCGGCGTCCGACGGTGAGGCGCTCATTGCCCCCAGCGTCACCGTCCGTCTGCTCCAGGCATTCGCGGACCTGCCCGCCGGCCGGCCCGCGGCCCAGCCGGTCTCCCCCGTCACCGCCCGCGAGGAGCAGGTGCTCCTCGCCGTCGCCCGCGGGCTGACCAACACCGAGATCGCCGATGTGCTGCACATCAGCCTCAGCACGGTGAAGACGCATCTGGCGAGCCTGATGGCCAAACTCGGCGCCCGCAACCGGGTCGAGATCGCGATGTGGGCCTACGAGACCCGCCGTATCCTCCCCGGATCCTGAGCCGGATGCGCCGGGCCATGTCCCATGAGCAGCCGCCCTGACAGGGTGCACTCCCCGTCGGCTCCGAAAAGGCGCCCGGGGCCACGCTATTAGCGGCTGCCGGCGAACGGGCGCGGGCCACCGCTCCTCCCCGAGCGTCGGCACGGACCCCGAACCACCGGTCCGCGCGTCCCCGCCCGGACCGGTGGCCTCCTACGGCCCCGGGCGGCGGAAGCCGGCCGGGCCGCCGGGCCACCAGGCGCGCTCGCCCAGGCTCCGTACCAGGGCGGGGACCAGCAGGGAGCGGACGACCAGGGTGTCCAGAAGGACGCCGAACGCGACGATGAAGGCGATCTGGATCAGGAACGCCAGGGGGATCACCCCCAGTGCCGCGAACGTAGCCGCCAGGACCACTCCGGCCGAGGTGATCACCCCGCCGGTCGCCACCAGTCCGCGGCGCAGGCCCTCCCGCGTACCGAGACGGATCGACTCCTCGCGGACACGGGACATCAGGAAGATGTTGTAGTCCACCCCGAGCGCCACCAGGAAGACGAATCCGTAGAGCGGCACCGAGGCGTCCGTACCGGTGAAACCCAGCAGGTGGGTGAAGACCAGGGACGCGATCCCGAGAGTGGCGAAGAAGTTCAGCGCGACCGTCGCCACCAGCAGCAGCGGCATCAGCAGGGAGCGCAGCAGCGCCGTGAGGATGACCAGGATGATCGCGAGGACGACCGGCACGATCAGGGTGCGATCGGCCGCCGCCGTCTGCTGGGTGTCGATCCGCTGGGCGGTGACCCCGCCCACCAGGGCGTCGGCGCCGGGGACCGCGTGGACGGCCTTGCGCAGCGCGGCCACGGTCCGTTCGGCCGCTTCGCCGTCGGCGGGGTCGGCCAGGGTGACGTCCAGCCGGATCCGGCCCTCGGCGATCAGGGGCGGGCCACCGGGTGCACCGCTGGCGGTCGTCGGGAGTACGGAGGCGACGCCCGGCACCTGCCGGGCGGCTGCCGCGACCGGCTCCAGGGCGTCGGCGCGGGCGACCACCACGGCGGGGCTGCCCGAGCCGCCCGGGAAGTGCTCGCCGAGTACGGCCTGCGCGGTCACGGAAGGCACATCACCGACGAAGGTCTCGTCCAGCGGCACCCCCCGCGAGGTCAGGTTCGGGGCGAACGCCGCGCAGGCGAGCAGCGCCGCCAGGGTGACGGCCCAGACCCGGCGCGGTGCCCGGTCCACCAGGTCGGCGACCCGGCGCCAGATCCGGTGCGAACTCGTCGCCGCCTCCGGGTCGTCCCGGTGGGGCCGCGCGGGCCAGTAGGCCGCGCGGCCGAGGAGGACGAGCACGGCGGGAAGGAAGGTGAGCGCCGCCGCGACCGCGCAGACGATACCGATGGCACCGACGGGCCCCAGCGCCTGGTTGTTGGCGAGGTCGCTCAGCAGAAGGGCGAGCAGTCCGAGCGCCACGGTGGCCGCGCTGGCCAGCACCGGACCTGCCGAGCGGCGCAGGGCGGCCCGCATCGCCACCGTACGGTCGTCCTCCCGCTCCAGCTCCTCGCGGAACCTGGCCGTGAGCAGCAGGGCGTAGTCCGTGGCCGCCCCGATCACCAGGATCGACAGGATTCCCTGGACCTGGCCGTCGACCCGCACGACCCCCCGTTCGGCGAGCGCGTACACCACCGCGCAGGCGAGGGCGAGCGCGAACACCGCGGCCACGATGATGAGCAGCGGCAGGAGGACGCTGCGGTAGACCAGCAGCAGGATGACGAGCACCGTTGCCAGGGCCACGCCCAGCAGCAGACCGTCGATCCCGGCGAATGCGTTCTTGAGGTCCGCCTGGGCGGCCGCCGGGCCCGCGAGATGGACGCCGGTTCCCGGCACCGTCCGGGCCGTGTCCCCGATCTCGTCCAGCGCGTCCGGCAGTCCGTCGCCGAGATCGGTCCGCAGTGGTACGACCGCCCGCAGGGCAAGGCCGTCGTCCGAGACGAGGGCGGGGGAGGGTTTTCCGGCGAGCAGGCGTGAGCCGTCGATCCCCGCCAGGGCGCCGGTGGCGTCCGCGCGCGCGGTCTCCGGCAGCGGGCCGCCGCCGCGCGCGGTCCATACGACGACGAGCGGTACGGCATCGCTCTGCCTGAAGGCCTCCTGCGCCTCGATGGCCCGGGTCGACTCGGCGGTACGGGGCAGGAACGCCGCCTGGCCGTTGGCGGCGACCTCGCCGAGCTTCCCCGCGTACGGGCCGAGCATCCCGCCCACCCCCAGCCAGACGGCGAGGAGGAGCAGCGGGATCAGCAGACGGGTGGCGCGGGAGGAGCGGGCGGGGTGGGCGGTTCGGGGCATGGGAGGACACATCCGCTGTCTCGACGGGCGACTGACGAGCCGATTATCTTGATGGAGTGAGACATTCTGATCGTAGGTGATGCCGGTGCCCCCGGCCGCACCCACCCCGCACCCCGTTACCGCGCCGGGCGCGGGGGCTCCTCCAGACGGGCCATCTCCTCGCTGAAGGTGTTCAAAAACCTCAGCACCACGTCGAGTTCCTCGTCCTCGAACCGGCCGCGCGTGCGCTCCCCCGCCACCGCCAGCGGGCGGAAGAAGGCCCGCGCGACCAGCCGCGCCTCGTCCACGTACTCGACCCGCACCACCCGCCGGTCCGCCGCGTCACGGGTACGCCGGATATGTCCGGCGCGCTCCAGCCGGTCCAGACAGGCGGTCACCGCGCCGGACGTCAGCCCCAGCCGCGTCCGCAGCATCCCCGGGGTCACCGGCTCCTCCGCGTCCAGGACCGCGGCGAGCGCACTCATATCCGTCGCATGCAGTCCATGGGCCGCCGCGAAAGCATCCGTCAGCCGGTTGATCTCGCCGTTCACCCTCCGCAGGGAAACGGCCAGCGCCCTCAGCCGCTCCCGCGCCGCCGCCTCGCCACCGCCGTTCTCGCCGCTCACGCCCGGCAGCGTACCGGCCGAGCCACCGGGGCGGGCGGACACCGAGCCCGCGCCGGTCCGTCCATCAATCGGCCACGGCAGGGGCGGCATTCCGGGTCCGGCCGGGCAATCGGGCGTCCCCGTCCGATCCTCTCGGTGGCCCGAGACCCCAGCGGTTCCGGAACGATCGTGGTCAGCCCAGGAAACTCAGCCGCACCTGGCGCCGCGGATTGTCCTTGTTCGTGTCGACCAGGCAGACCGACTGCCAGGTGCCCAACTCCAGGCGGCCGCCGAGTACCGGCAGGGTGGCGTGCGGGGGGACGAGGGCCGGGAGGACGTGGTCGCGGCCGTGGCCGGGGGTGCCGTGGCGGTGGTGCCAGCGGTCGTCCGGCGGGAGCAGGGTGCGGAGCGCGGCGAGGAGGTCGTCGTCGCTGCCGGAGCCGGTTTCGATGACCGCGATGCCCGCGGTGGCGTGCGGGACGAAGACGTTGAGCAGGCCGTCGCGGCCTTCGGCCACCTCGTCGAGGAAGCGTTCGCAGTCGCGGGTCAGGTCGGTCACCGTCTCCCGGGAGCCGGTGGTGAGGGTGAGTGTCGTGGTGCTGAAGGGTGCGGGCATGGGTCCATCTTCGCCGACGGGCGGGAAGACGGGGCCGGGCTCCGGGGTTGGTAGAAGCATGAACGACTCTGAGGCGCGGAACGTGGACGTGGTCGTCGTGGGCGCCGGGCAGGCGGGGCTGTCCGGCGCCTACCATCTGCGGCGCACCGGGCTGGTGCCGGACCGTGATGTCGTGGTGCTCGACCACTCCCCGGCGCCGGGCGGTGCCTGGCAGTTCCGCTGGCCCTCGCTGACGTACGGCAGGGTCCACGGTATGCACGCGCTGCCGGGGATGGAGCTGACCGGGGCGGATCCGGCGCGGCCCTCGTCGGAGGTGATCGGCGAGTACTTCCGGGCGTACGAGGAGCGGTTCGGGCTGCGGGTGCGGCGGCCGGTGGACGTGACGGCCGTGCGGGAGGGGGAGGGCGGGCGGCTGCTCGTGGAGTCGTCGGCGGGGACCTGGGCGGCGCGGGCGCTGATCAACGCCACCGGGACCTGGGACCGGCCGTTCTGGCCGCGCTATCCGGGGCAGGAGACGTTCCGGGGGCGGCAGCTGCATACGGCGGGCTATCCGGGACCGGCGGAGTTCGCGGGTCTGCGGGTCGTCGTGGTCGGCGGCGGGGCTTCGGGGACGCAGCATCTGATGGAGCTGGCGGAGCACGGTGCCGACACCACCTGGGTGACCCGGCGGCCGCCGGTCTTCCGGGAGGGGCCCTTCGACGAGAACGTGGGCCGGGCCGTGGTGGCCCGGGTGGAGGAGCGGGTACGGAACGGGCTGCCGCCGCGGAGCGTGGTGTCGGTGACCGGGCTGCCGCTGACGGACGCGGTCCGCGCCGCCCGGGAGAGCGGGGTGCTGGACCGGCTGCCGATGTTCGACCGGATCACCCCCACGGGCGTGGCCTGGGACGACGGCCGGACCGTCGAGGCGGATGTCATCCTCTGGGCGACCGGGTTCCGGGCGGCCCTCGACCATCTGGCGCCGCTGAGGCTGCGGGAGCCGGGCGGCGGCATCCGGATGGAGGGCACCCGGGCGGTCCGGGACGAGCGGGTGCATCTGATCGGGTACGGGCCGTCCGCCTCGACGGTCGGCGCCAACCGGGCTGGCCGGGCCGCCGTACGGGAGATCCGGCGGCTCCTGGAGCGCGAACCCGCCCTGGTGCCCGCGGGCTGAACCGGGCGGCGGGGTTCAGCGGGCCCGTTCGCTCGCGCGGCGCTTGTTGAAGTCGGCGACGTGCCGCCGGTGTTCGGCGTAGGTCGTGCTGAACCGGGTGTCCCCGGGGCCCACGGTGACGAAGAAGAGCCACTTCCCCGGGGTCGGCGCGACGGCGGCGTTGAGCGCCTGGTCACCCGGATTGTCGATCGGGGTCGGCGGCAGGCCCTTGCGCGCATAGCTGTTGTAGGGGCTGTCGATCCGGGTGTCGGCAAGGGTGGTGTCGACCGTGGTCCGCCGGAGCGCGTAGTTGACGGTCGAGTCCATCTGGAGCGGCATCCCGCGCGCCAGCCGGTTGTGGATGACCCGGGAGACCTTCCCCATGTCCTCGGGAGTGGCCGCCTCCGCCTGGACGATGCTCGCGATGCCCACCGTCTCGTAGACCGTCGTCCCGCCGCGCCGCGCCCCCGCGGCGATCGCCTCGGCGGCCAGCCGACGGTTGGCCGTGTCGACCATCCCGGCCAGCAGGGAGGCCGGGGTGCTGTCCGGGCGTACGGGGTAGGTCGCCGGAAAGAGATAGCCCTCCGGATTGCCCCGGGCCGCGGCCGGAAGGTTCAGCCCGGCCGTCGCCACCGCGCGGCCGGTGGTGCCCGGACGCTCGCCGAGGGCCCGGTCCACGGCCTGGTAGACCTGGGCGGCCCGCCAGCCCTCGGGAATCACCAGCGTCCGGGCGCCGACCCGCTCGGTGTCGGTCAGCAGGGGGACGAGAACCGCCGTGGCGAGCACCAGGCCGCCAGCCGCGGCCACCGCGGCCCGGCCCCGGCGGATCGGCCGCGGGCGCGGGCCCGCCGGCCGCGTCATGGGCGCGTTCATCATGCAATCACGTTAGCCCCGGAGGGCGGCCGGGGCCGGGAACGCCGCCCTCGGTGTGGCGGGGAGGGAAGGGGGCTGATTCTTTCAGGCCGCCGGGACCTGGTCCCGGGTGTCGCCGCGGACCAGTTCGGCATAGCGGCCGCCCTTCGCCAGCAGCTCGTCGTGAGTGCCCCGCTCGGCTATCCGGCCGCCGTCCAGGACGATGATCTCGTCGGCGTTCCGCACGGTCGACAGCCGGTGCGCGATGGTGATCGTGGTGCGGCCCGTCGAGAGTGCGTCGACGGCCTGCTGTACGGCCTGCTCGGTACGGGTGTCGAGGGCGCTGGTCGCCTCGTCGAGGACGAGGACCGGCGGGTCCCGCAGGATCGTACGGGCGAGGGCCAGCCGCTGTTTCTCCCCGCCGGAGAAGCGGTATCCCCGCTCCCCCACCAGGGTGTCGTAGCCGTCGGGCAGGCCGGCTATGTGGTCGTGGATCTGGGCCGCCCGGGCGGCCGCCTCGATCTCGGCGTCGGTGGCGTCGGGTTTGGCAAAACGGAGGTTGTCGGCGACGGAGGCATGGAAGAGGTACGTCTCCTGGGAGACTACGCCGACGGACCGGGCGAGGCTGTCGAAGTCGAGGTCGCGGACATCGACCCCGTCGAGGGTGACCCGGCCCGCCGTCACGTCGTACAGCCGGGGCACCAGATAGCTCAGGGTCGACTTGCCGGAGCCGGTCGGGCCGACGACGGCCAGGCTGCGGCCGGCCGGAACCGTGATGTCGATACCGTCGAGGGTCGGGCGCAGCCCCGCCTCGTAGCCGAAGCGGACGTCCTCGAAGCGGACCTCGCCGCGGGCCTTCCCGAGCCTGACGGGCTTCTCGGGCTCGGTGATGTCGGCCGGCAGGTCGAGGTACTCGAAGATCCGCTGGAACAGGGCGAGCGAGGTCTGCATGTCCACGCCCGTGGAAAGCAGGCTCACCGCCGGGCGGAACAGCCCCTGCTGGAGGGAGACGAAGGCGACCAGGGTGCCGATGGAAATCGCCGCGCCGCCGTGGGTCAGGGCGAGGCCCGCGGCCCAGTAGATGACGGCGGGCATGGCGGCCATGACGATCCCGATGACGGACATCCGCCAGCGCCCGGCCATGCTGGAGCGGACCTCCAGATCGACGAGCTGCTCGGACTCGCGCTCGAAGGCGCGGCTGAGCGAATCGGCCCGGCCCATCGTGCGGCCCAGGAGGATGCCGCTGACCGAGAGCGATTCGGTGACCGTCGCGGCCATGGCGGCCATCTGCTTCTGGCGGTGGGTGGTGATTTTCTTCCGCTCGCGCCCGACCCGGCGGCTGATCCAGACGAACACCGGCAGCAGAAGCAGCGAGACCACCGTCAGCCGCCAGTCGAGGGCGAGCATGGCGACCACGGTGGCGACCACCGCCGTGAGGTTGGAGACCAGGGATGTCGCGGTGGAGGTGACGGTCGCCTGCATGCCGCCGATGTCGTTGGCGATCCGGGACTGCACCTCGCCGGTGCGCGTCCGGGTGAAGAAGGCCAGCGGCATCTGCTGGAGCCGGGTGTAGACCGCGGTCCGCAGGTCGTGCATCACGCGCTGGCCGACCGTGGTCGAGATCAGGGTCTGGAGGACGCCGAAGACGCTGTTCAGCACGGCGGCGAGGATCATTCCGAGGGCGAGCAGACCGAGCAGCCCGGTGCGCCCCTGCGGGATCGCGGTGTCGAGCACGGCCTTCAGCAGGAACGGCGAGGCGACGGAGACCAGGGCCGAGGCGGCGACCAGCAGCCCGACGAGCGCGAGCCGGCCCCGATAGGGACGGAAGAGCCGGAGGATCCGCCGCACCTGCGCGGGCGGCTGGTCCGGCGTGGGGGCCGGGGGTGTCCAGCTGATGGATTCGGGGCGCATGGTCTCCCTCCGCGGCCCGGGTCCGGGCCCGCCGGGGTGTCCCGGCCTCGGTACTCCCGGCCGGGTCCGCCGTCCGGCACGACGACAAAGCGAGCATAGTTCATAGTTACCTATGTGCACAATGAATAACGTCCTGATATTGTTCCCGTATGACCACACCCGAGGCCGACGGCCTGCTGGCCGAGCAGTTGCTGCGGCTGACCCGGCGGATCCACCGGAGTCAGCAGCGCAGGCTGGAGGCGGCCGGGGTGACGATCACTCCCGCGCAGTCGCGGCTGCTGCGGGCCCTCGCGCAGGAGGAGCGTCCGCCGCGGATGGCGGATCTCGCCGCCCGTCTGGAGGTGGTGCCGCGCGCGGTGACCAGCCTGGTGGACGGGCTGGAGGCGGCCGGCCGGGTCCGCCGCGCCCCCGACGCGGAGAACCGCAGAGTGATACGGATCGAACTGACCGACACCGGCCGTGCCACCCTCCGCGCCCTGCGCGAGGCGCGCCGCGCCGCCGCCGAGGACATCCTGGCGCCGCTCACCGGGCAGCAGCGCTCGGAGTTCGGCGCGCTGCTGTCGGCACTGGTGGACGGCGGGGACCGGCACAGCTGCTGACCCGCGCCGCGGGCGGGAACAGCCGGCGGCGGCACCGCCTCACGAGATCCCGTACGGCGCGGCCGTGATCTCCGTGCGGCCGCACGGGCCGGAACCCACCCCGCCCCCGCCGCGCAAGAGGACCTATCCGGCCGCCGCGCCCCGACCGCACTCCCCCGCCACAACGGCCCTCTTGCGCATCAGCGATCCCGACCGCGATCGTGCTGACCGAGGTTCAGCATCAGCAGCGCACCATCAGCTCCCCCTGGAGGCTCGATGAACGACGCGGCCACACCTGACCACGGCTCCGCGCCCCGCACGCCGGACAACGATGTCAGCCCTCTCGGTCACTCCCCCGCCGACGGCCCCAGCCGCCGCTCCGTACTGCGGAGTTCGGCGGGGGTGGCCGGAGCCGGGGTCGCCCTGGGAGGCTTCGGCGCCGGACCGGCCGCGGCCGCCGCGGGCGCGGGCGCGGGCGCGGACCCTTCCGCCGGATACACCGCTCCCCCGCGCCAGGGCCGGACCATGGCCGGGGTGCCGTTTGAACGCCGCGGCACCGTACGGGTCGGGATCATCGGCCTCGGCAACCGTGGCGGCAGCATGATCGACCTGTTTCTCGCCCTGCCCGGAGTCAGGGTGGTCGCCCTCTGCGACCCGGTGAAGGCCAAATGCGAACGCGCCGCCGCCAAGGTCGTGGCGGCGGGACAGCCCGCCCCCGCCGTATACGCCAAGGACGAGGACGACTACCTCGCACTCTGCGAGCGCGGGGATCTCGACCTGGTCTATGTGGCGACGCCCTGGGAGACCCACTTCCCGATGGCGAAGGCCGCCCTCCTCGGCGGCAAGCACGTCGGCGTGGAATGCCCGGTGGCCATGCGCCTCGACGAGCTGTGGGCACTGGTCGACCTCTCCGAACGCACCCGCCGCCACTGCATGCAGCTGGAGAACTGCTGCTACGGCCGGAACGAGATGCGGGTGCTGCGGATGGCGCACGCCGGGCTCTTCGGGGAGCTGCTGCACGGAGCGGGCGCGTACAACCACGATCTGCGCGAGCTGATGTTCGACCCGGACTACTACGAGGGGCCCTGGCGGCGGCTCTGGCACACCCGGCTCCGCGGCGACCTCTACCCGAACCACGGCTTCGGCCCGGTGGCGAACTATATGGACGTGAACCGCGGCGACCGGGTGGTGAGCATCTCCAGCTTCGGCACCCCCGCGCTGGGCCTCGCCGAGTACCGGGCCGCGAAGATGCCGCCGGGCGACCCCAGCTTCAAGGAGTCGTACGTCTCCGCCGACCGCACGATCAGCATGGTGCGCACGGCGAAGGGCCGGATCATCCGGCTGGAGCACGATGTGTCGACCCCGCATCCGTACAGCCGGATCAACAGCCTCGGCGGTACCAAGGGGGTCTTCGAGGACTATCCGGCGCGGATCTATGTCGAGCCCGACCACACCGACCACCGCTGGGGCGACTTCGCCCGGTACGCGGGCTGGGACCACTGGCTCTGGAAGGAGCATGCCAATCCGCCCGGCGGGCACGGCGGCATGGACTACATCATGCTCTTCCGCCTCGTGCAGACCATGCGTCTCGGGCTGGTCCCCGATTTCGACGTCTACGACGCGGCCGTCTGGACAGCGCCGGTGCCGCTGAGCCATCTGTCGCTCAAGGCCCAGGGCGCTCCGCTGCCGATCCCCGACTTCACCCGGGGCGAGTGGCGGCGGACCAGGCCGGGTGTGGATTCGGCCAAACCTTCGGACTGATCCGAAGAGTCCCTCTTGAACCCGAGTGCGGTGGAGGGCCTACGGGAGCGGGCGCCCGGTACGGGGACCCCTCCCGGCCCTCTGTGCAGGTGCTCACAACGCCCGAAAACCGATTGCGCAATCGGGTCCGGTGGAGCGAACCTTGCACGGTTTGCACCACCCTCGACCTGTGCTGGGACATGATGCAGATCCATAATCTTCCCTACAGAGATCCCGGTAAACCCGATGTCCGTTCGGGTGCGCGATTTCTGGTCTGGCTCTTCCGGCACCAGCTCGGCGGTCAGGCCAGAGCCCTGGGCTGGGGACTGCTGAACCAGCTGGCCATCGCCGGTCTGGCGGTGGGCACCGGGATCGCCGTCCAGGCCGTGGTCGACCGGGACGGCAAGGGGCTGGCGCTCGCCGGGCTCCTCATCGCCGGGCTGGGTGTGGCGATCGCCCTGGGGGACGCGATGCTGCACCGGGCGACCGTGACCAACTGGATAACCGCCGCCGCCCGGGTGCAGCAGCTGCTGGCCCGCAAGACCGCCGACCTCGGCTCCGTACTGACCCGCAGGGTCGCGGCAGGCGAGGTCGTCGCCGTTTCCACGGGCGATGTGGAGAAGATCGGCTGGATCGTCGAGGCGGTATCGCGCTTCCTGGCCGCCGCGACGACGGTGCTCGTCGTCTGCGCGGCGCTGGTGATCTACCAGCCCGCTCTGGGTGTGGTGGTCGCCATCGGCTTCCCGGTCGTCGCCCTGGCGGTCCTTCCGCTGCTGCCGCACGCCTCGCACCGCGCCGACGTCCAGCGCGAGAAGGCCGGGTACGCGACCGAGCTGGCCGCCGACACGGTCGCCGGGCTGCGGGTGCTGCGCGGCATCGGCGGCGAGAAGCTGTTCCTCGACCGCTACCGGGCCGCCTCCCAGGAGGTGCGTCGGGCCGCCGTCAGGGCTGCCCGCACCTGGTCCGTGATCTCCGCGATACAGGTGCTGCTGCCGGGCGCGCTGATGCTGACGGTGGTGGCGTACGGGGCCAAGCTGGCCCTCGACGGACGGATCACGGTCGGCGAGCTGGTCACGGTCTACAGCGCCGTGCTGCTGGCCCAGCACCCGATGCGGAACGTCGAGGAGATCGCCCTGGCGTACTCGTACTCGAAGCCGTCCGCGAAGCGGGCCGCCCGGGTACTGGCGCTGGAGCGCACCACCACCACCACGGCCACCGGCCACGACCACGGTTCCCCGGCCGGCGACCTCTACGACCCCGTCACCGGGCTGCTGGCCCCCGAGGGCCTGCTGACCGCCGTGGTCTGCGGCGACCCCGACGCGGCCGGAGCGCTCGCCGAGCGGCTGGGCGGGCATCCGGCCGCCGACATCGTTTCCGCGGCGGACGACGGCGAGGACCCCGAAGGCCGCGAGAGCGGCAGGGCCGGCAAGGACAGCAAGGACGGCAGGGACACAGCGGCCGGCACACCGGCACCCGTCCCCTCCGTACTGCTGGGGAAGGTCCCGCTGGACGAGCTGCCGCTGGCGGCTGCCCGGACCGCCGTCCTGGTCCAGGACAAGGAGCCGGTGCTGCTCTCCGGCACCCTGCGGGAGCTGCTGGACGTGCCCTCGTCGGGCCGGGTCTCCGCAGCGGACGCGCTGGGCGCCGCCCAGTGTTCCGACGTCCTCGACGCCCTGTCCCGGGCCTCGTCCGGCGCAAACGGCTCCGGCGGTGCGGGGGATCCCATGGAGACCCCGATCACCGAGCGCGGCCGGTCGCTCTCCGGCGGCCAGCGCCAGCGCCTGGCGCTGGCCCGTTCGCTGGTGACCGACCCGGAGGTGCTGGTCCTCGACGAGCCCACCTCCGCCGTGGACTCCCACACCGAGGCACGGATCGCGGCCGGTATCCGGCAGCTGCGGGACGCGCGGACGACGGTGGTGCTCGCCTCGTCGCCGCTGCTGCTCGATCTGGCGGACCGGGTGGTCCTGGTGGACGGCGACACGGTCGCCGCCGTCGGCACCCACCGCGAACTGCTGCGCACCGAGCCCCGCTACCGGGCCGTCGTCACCCGCGAGCCGGAGTCCGGCACCGGAGTGACGGCCGGTGTCCCCGCCTGACCAGCGGGCCCGGCTTCCCTGCACACCACCAGACTTCAGGAGGAATGACCATGTTCCGGGTGACGCCGCCGGAGTACGACCCGGCGGCACCCGAGTCGGCGACAACGCTGCCAGTCGGCGGCGCGGCCACCGTACGGGCCTATGCGGGGGAACTGATACGGCGGCACCGCCGCTCCTTCACCGTGCTGATCACGGTCCAGGCGCTGGCGGTGATCGCCTCGATGGTGGGGCCGTATCTGCTGGGCTCGGTGGTGGAACGGCTCGAAGCGGGGGCGCGCGAACTGCCGCTGGGGCGCACCATCGCGCTCTTCACGGTCGCGCTGGTGCTCCAGGCGGTGTTCATCCGGCTGGTGGCGCTGCGCGGGGTGATGCTCGGTGAGGAGATGCTGGCCGATCTGCGGGAGGACTTCCTCGTACGGTCGGTCCGGCTGCCCCCGGGGGTGCTGGAGCGCGCCGGGACCGGCGATCTGCTCTCCCGGATCACCACCGATATCGACCGGCTCGCCAACGCCATGCGGGAGGCCGTGCCGCAGCTGGCGATCGGGATCGTGTGGGCGGGGCTGCTGATCGCGGGCCTCGCGGTCACGGCACCACCGCTGGCCCTGTCCGTGCTGGTGGCCGCGCCGCTGCTGATCGTCGCCTGCCGGTGGTACTTCCGCCGGGCGCCTTCGGCCTACCGCGCGGAGGCGGCCGGATACGCGGCGGTGGCCGGGGCGCTTGCGGAGACCGTCGACGCGGGGCGCACCGTCGAGTCCCACCGGCTGGGGCGGCGTCGGGTGGAGCTTTCGGACCGGCGGGTCAAGGAGTGGGCCGCCTGGGAGCGGTACACCCTGTATCTGCGGTCGGTGCTCTTCCCGGTGGTCAACACCACCCACACCGTGGTCCTCGTCTCGGTCCTGATGCTCGGCGGGGTCTTCGTACTGAAGGGCTGGCTGGACATCGGCCAGCTCACCACGGGCGCGCTGCTGGCGCAGATGCTGGTGGAGCCCGTCGGGATCATTCTGCGCTGGTACGACGAGCTCCAGGTGGCCCAGGTGTCGCTGGCCCGTCTGGTCGGGGTGCGGGAGATCGAGACCGACGCGGGCGACGACGCGCTGCGGCCCGAGGGGCGCGAGATGCGTGCCGACAAGGTCCGCTTCGGCTACCGCGAAGGGGTGGACGTCCTGCACGACGTCTCGCTCTCGGTACCGCCGGGCAGCCGGGTCGCGCTGGTCGGCCCGTCGGGGGCGGGGAAGTCGACACTGGGCCGGCTGCTCGCCGGGATCTACGGCCCCCGGTCGGGGCGGGTCGCACTCGGGGACGCGGAGCTGTCGCGGATGTCCGCCGAGCGGGTGCGGGAGCATGTGGCGCTGGTCAATCAGGAGCACCATGTCTTCGTCGGCTCGCTGCGCGACAACCTCCGGCTGGCCCGGAACTCGGCGGCGGACGACGAGCTGTGGAAGGCGCTCGCCGTCGTCGACGCCGACGGCTGGGCACGGGCGCTGACGGGCGGCCTGGACACCGAGGTCGGATCCGGCGGCCTGACGCTCACCCCCGCCCAGGCCCAGCAGATCGCGCTGGCCCGGCTGGTCCTGGCGGATCCGCACACACTGGTGCTCGACGAGGCGACGTCCCTGCTGGATCCGCGGGCCGCGCGGGAGCTGGAGCGTTCGCTGTCGCGGGTGCTGGAGGGACGTACCGTCGTGGCGATCGCCCACCGGCTGCACACCGCGCACGACGCGGATGTGATCGCGGTCGTGGAGGCGGGCCGGATCACCGAACTGGGCCACCACGACGAACTGGTCGCCGCCGGCGGGCCCTACTCGGCCCTGTGGCGTTCCTGGCACGGCTGACGGGCGCGCGCCGGTCCGGCGGATCCCCCGGCCGGGTCCGGCCGGGCCGGGACCGGTTCCAGGTCCCGGCCCGGTCCGGTCAGGTCGGTCGGTGGGTCGGTCGGTGGGTCGGAGTGTCGCGACCGTTGGACCGGCCGGCCGTCGACGGGCTACGCCCCCACCAGCTCCGCCTTGTTCATCGCCGATACGACGCGCTCCGGCGCCTCCTCGTCGCCCCCGGCTCCCGCGAGCTGGGCGGCCGCGCCGATCAGGAAGCCGCCGATCAGGATCGGAGCCACATCGGCGGACGCGGCGCGCGGCGCGGCCTCGGGAATGACGATCTTCGCGAGCTGTCCGGCACCGCCGCCCAGCAGGGCCGCGGCGGCGGTGAGGGCGAGCAGTACGGTGATCGGACGGCGACGGCGCATGGGCGCTCCCGGGTACGCGGGCCGCGGCGGCATCCGGGCCGGAGCGGCGTACGGCTGGGCCGCCCCGTCGGCGGCTGCATCGGACGGTAGGCCCGGGCGGCTCCGGTCCGCCACCCCCTGTGGGCGACTGTGCCGGTCCGGTGACGATCCGCTCCGTACGGAAACGAAGAACCGGCACGGAAACGAAGAACCGGCGCGGGAAACGGAGCACGGAGCCCGGGGGCGCCCGTCAGAACACGTTCAGCGCCGACGCGCCGCCCACTCCCCCGAGCAGCATGAACACCGGCATCAGCACCTTCAGCTCCACCCAGCTCCCGGCCCGGAAGCGCAGCGCCTTGGGCGGGCCGATGGGGTACCAGCGCCGGTTGCCGATGGGGATCGGCCAGAGTATCGGGCAGCCCGACACGGTCAGGGAGTCGCCGATGTCGTGGACGAGGGCGCCCAGCACGATGGGCAGCCCGAGCCAGAGGTACTCCTGGCCCGGGGCGGTGAACAGCCAGTCGGCGCCGTTCCCCGGTTTGTCGAGGACTCCGGCGAGAATCCAGGCGCTGGTGGCGCCGAGCAGCCAGACCAGGATGTCGCTGGAGACCCGCGCGGCCCGCCAGAGCAGGCCCTCGACCGCCAGCACCAGATGGACGAAGAGGATCGCGAGGACGGCCCAGCGGCCGCCGGTCACGGCCAGCGCGGATGCCCCGCCGCCGATCAGCACGGCCCATACCCAGGTGTGGGTCAGGGTGCGATGGCCGCCGGTCCGGCGCTTGTCACCGGGTTTCTTCGTCGCCTTGTAGACGGCGTAGGAGAGTTTGTCGACGATTTCGCAGAGCGCCTTGGAGACGGGGCCGAAGGCCCGGGAGATCGTCGCGGCCTTGTGGTCGAGATCGGGCGCCAGCGCGGCACCCGCGCAGATCAGCGCCCCGACGACGAGCACCGGCCACGGCATGGGGTGACCGGCCGCGGCGGTCGCCGCGCCCACCCCCAGCCAGGCCGCCGCTCCGGACAGTGAGTGCGCCGGTCCCATCATGTTCGTGTCCCCGCCCCTGGTCCTCCCCCGGTCCGGGTTCGCCGCCCGGGGACCGCGGACCGCAGTCGTCGTGTCTGTCGTCGTACAGCCGTGCCGCGCCGTGCCGCCTCTGCGCCGTCCCGCTCCCGGTCCGGGCCGGGCCGTACGGGCCTCCCCGCCCGCCGGCGGCGCCCCGTACCGCCGGGCCGTCCGCGCCCCGGCCGACAGCGCAGCTTACCGTCCGTGATCATGGGCGCGCCGCCCCGATCCCCGGTCCGGGGTGAAGCAACCGGCGCGCGCCAGGCAAGATGGGGGGCGTGACCCTTATCGATCAGTTGCCGCCGGACGCCGACCCCGATGCCCTCTTCGAGGCTTTTTCCTCCTGGGCGGAGGGCCGGGGCCTCTCGCTGTACCCGGCGCAGGAGGAGGCGCTGATCGAAGTGGTGTCGGGGGCGAACGTGATCCTCTCGACGCCCACCGGTTCGGGCAAGTCGATGGTGGCCGCGGGCGCCCACTTCACGGCGCTCGCCCGGGACGAGGTCACCTTCTACACCGCGCCCATCAAGGCGCTGGTGTCGGAGAAGTTCTTCGACCTCTGCAAGATCTTCGGCACCGAGAACGTCGGCATGCTGACCGGCGACGCCTCGGTGAACGCGGACGCTCCGGTGATCTGCTGCACCGCCGAGGTGCTGGCGTCCATCGCGCTGCGCGACGGCAAGGCCGCCGATATCGGCCAGGTCGTGATGGACGAGTTCCACTTCTATGCGGAGCCGGACCGGGGCTGGGCCTGGCAGATCCCGCTGCTGGAGCTGCCGCAGGCGCAGTTCGTGCTGATGTCGGCGACCCTCGGTGACGTCTCGCGCTTCGAGCAGGACCTGACCCGCCGCACCGGCCGCCCGACGGCCGTGGTCCGCTCCGCGACCCGCCCGGTTCCGCTGTCGTACGAGTACCGGCGCACGCCGATCACGGAGACGCTGACCGAGCTGCTCCAGACCCGCCAGGCGCCGGTGTACATCGTGCACTTCACCCAGGCGGCGGCGGTGGAGCGGGCGCAGTCGCTGATGAGCATCAATATGTGCTCGCGCGAGGAGAAGGAGCAGATCGCCGAGCTGATCGGCAACTTCCGCTTCACCACCAAGTTCGGCCGCAATCTCTCGCGGTACGTCCGGCACGGCATCGGGGTCCACCACGCGGGCATGCTGCCGAAGTACCGCAGGCTGGTGGAGAAGCTGGCGCAGGCGGGCCTGCTGAAGGTGATCTGCGGTACGGACACCCTCGGGGTGGGGGTGAACGTCCCGATCCGCACGGTGCTGTTCACCGCTCTGACGAAGTACGACGGCACCCGGGTCCGCACCCTGCGGGCGCGTGAGTTCCACCAGATCGCGGGCCGCGCCGGGCGGGCCGGTTTCGATACGGCGGGGCTGGTGGCCGCCCAGGCCCCCGAGCACGTCATCGAGAACGAGAAGGCGCTGTCGAAGGCCGGCGACGATCCCAAGAAGCGCCGCAAGGTCGTCCGCAAGAAGGCCCCGGAGGGCTTTGTCGCCTGGTCCGACGCGACCTTCGAGAAGCTGATCGAATCCGATCCCGAGCCGCTGACCTCCCGGTTCAATGTGACGCACACGATGCTGCTGTCGGTGATCGCCCGTCCGGGCAATGCCTTCGACGCGATGCGGCATCTGCTGGAGGACAACCACGAGCCGCGCCGCAATCAGCTGCGGCATATCCGCCGGGCCATCGCGATCTACCGTTCGCTGCTGGACGGCGGGGTGGTGGAGCGGCTTCCCGAGCCCGACGCGCAGGGCCGGATCGTCCGGCTGACCGTCGACCTCCAGCACGACTTCGCGCTCAACCAGCCGCTGTCGACCTTCGCGCTGGCCTCCTTCGAGCTGCTGGACCCGGAGTCGCCGTCGTACGCGCTGGACATGGTCTCGGTGGTGGAGTCGACGCTGGACGATCCGCGGCAGATTCTCGCGGCCCAGCAGAACAAGGCCCGCGGCGAGGCGGTGGCCGCCATGAAGGCGGACGGCGTCGAGTACGAGGAGCGGATGGAGCGGCTCCAGGAGGTGACGTACCCGAAGCCGCTGGAGGAGCTGCTGTGGCACGCGTACGACGTCTACCGGAAGAGCCACCCCTGGGTCGGTGACCACCCGGTCTCGCCGAAGTCCGTCATCCGCGACATGTACGAGCGGGCGCTGTCGTTCACCGAGTTCACCTCGTTCTACGAGCTGGCCCGGACCGAGGGCATCGTGCTGCGCTATCTGGCGAGCGCGTACAAGGCGCTGGAGCACACCATCCCCGACGATCTGAAGTCGGAGGACCTCCAGGACCTGATCGCCTGGCTGGGCGAGATGGTGCGCCAGGTGGACTCGTCGCTGCTGGACGAGTGGGAGCAGCTCGCCAATCCCGAGGTGGAGTCCGCCGAGGAGGCGCAGGAGAAGGCCGACCAGGTCAGGCCGGTCACGGCCAATGCCCGCGCCTTCCGGGTACTCGTCCGGAACGCGATGTTCCGGCGGGTGGAGCTGGCGGCCCTGGACAAGGTCCGCGAGCTGGGCGAGCTGGACGAGGAGTCCGGCTGGAACGCGGACGCCTGGGGCGAGGCGATGGACGCCTACTGGGACGAGTACGACGATCTGGGCACCGGCCCCGATGCCCGCGGCCCCAAGCTGCTGCTCATCGAGGAGGACGAGGCGCACGGTCTCTGGCGGGTGCGGCAGATCTTCGCCGACCCGAACGGCGACCACGACTGGGGGATCAGCGCGGAGGTCGATCTGACGGCCTCCGACGAAGAGGGCCGGGCGGTCGTCCGGGTCACGTCCGTGGGGCAGTTGTGAGCGGGCGTCCGGCGGGGTACCCGGTGCCGCGGCGATCGAGGGAAGTGCGATGACGAATCCGGTGGAGCGCCTGGTCGATCTGCTCGACCTGGAGCGGATCGAAGTGAACATCTTCCGCGGGCTCAGCCCCGACGAGTCGCTGCAGCGGGTCTTCGGCGGCCAGGTCGCGGGGCAGGCCCTGGTGGCGGCGGGCCGCACCACGGACGGCGAGCGCCCGGTGCACTCGCTGCACGCCTATTTCCTGCGCCCGGGCCGGCCCGGGGTGCCGATCGTCTACCAGGTGGAGCGGGTCAGGGACGGCCGCTCCTTCACCACACGCCGGGTGACGGCGGTGCAGGAGGGGCGGACGATCTTCAATCTGACGGCCTCCTTCCACCTCCCGGAGCCCGGCGGCATCGAGCACCAGCTGCCGCCGCGGGCCGATTTCCCGGATCCGGAGACGCTGCCGAAGGTGGCGGACGAGATCCGGGAGCATCTGGGCGCGCTGCCGGAGGCACTGGAGCGGATGGCCCGCCGCCAGCCGTTCGACATCCGCTACACGGAGAAGCTGCGGTGGACGCCGGCGGAGGTCAAGGAGAAGGAGTCCGACCCCCGCAGCGCGGTCTGGATGCGGGCGATGGGCCCGCTGGGCGACGATCCGCTGGTGCACACCTGCGCCCTGACGTACGCCAGCGATATGACCCTGCTGGACGCGGTCCGGATCCCCGTTGAGCCGCTCTGGGGGCGGCGGGGGTACGACATGGCGTCGCTGGACCACGCGATGTGGTTCCACCGGCCGTTCCGGGCGGACGAGTGGTTCCTGTACGACCAGGAGTCCCCGATCTCCACCGGCGGCCGGGGGCTGGCGCGGGGCCGGATCTACAACCGGGCGGGCGAACTGCTGGTGTCCGTGGTGCAGGAGGGTCTGTTCCGCCCGCTGGACGCTTCCTGAGGGCACGCCCCGGACCGGAGGCCGTGCCGTGCTGTACCGAGACGAGGAGTTGTGAGATGACGACGCTGTACGACATTCCCCTGCGGTCCCTGACCGGGGAGGACACCTCCCTGGACGCCTACCGGGGCTCGGTGGTGCTGGTGGTGAACGTTGCCTCGCGCTGCGGGCTGACTCCGCAGTACACCGGCCTCGAACGGCTCCAGAAGGAGTACGGGGAGCGCGGTTTCACCGTGGTCGGCGTGCCGTGCAACCAGTTCGGCGGGCAGGAGCCGGGCAGCGCCGAGGAGATCGGCACGTTCTGCTCGGCGACGTACGGGGTGACCTTCCCGATGCTGGCGAAGGCCGACGTCAACGGCGACGGGCGGCACCCCCTGTACACGGAGCTGACCCGGACCGCCGACGCGGAGGGCGCGGCCGGGGATGTGCAGTGGAACTTCGAGAAGTTCCTGATCGGCCCGGACGGTACGGTCGCGGGCCGGTTCCGGCCCCGTACCGAGCCGGACGCGCCGGAGCTGGTCGCGGCGATCGGGAAGCTGCTGCCCGCCTGACGGCGGCGCGGGGAGGGCCGTGCCCCGGAGTCCGGGGCACGGCCGTTCGGCGCGGGCGCGGGCCGGCGAGCACCGAGGGGTCCGGCGCGGACCCGCCGGAGGTGCCCGTGAGAGACCCGCGGCGCAAGGCCGTCAGCGGATCGGGACGCCGGAGAGGGTCCGGGCGATCACCAGCCGCTGGATTTCGCTGGTCCCCTCGAAGATGGTGTAGATCGCGGCGTCCCGGTGCATCCGCTCCACCGGGTACTCGCGGGTGAATCCGTTGCCGCCGAGTATCTGTACGGCCCGGGCGGTGACGTCCTTGGCGACCTCGCTGGCGAAGAGTTTGGACATCGACCCCTCGGCGGCCTCGAAGGGCCGGCCCGCGGCCGCCATCCAGGAGGCCCGCCAGACCAGCAGCCGGGCCGCGTCGATCCGGGTGCGCATATCGGCGAGCTGGAAGGCGACGCCCTGGTTGTCGATGACGGGCCGTCCGAACTGGGTGCGGGTACGGGCGTAGTCGAGGGCGACTTCGTACGCGGCGCGGGCGGTGCCGACCGCCATCGCCCCGACGGCGGGGCGGGACGCCTCGAAGGTCGCCATGGCGGCGTTGCCGCCCCGCTCCCCGGCGGTTCCGCCGCGCTTCCGTTCCCGGGCCCTGGCGAGCCGCTCGTCGAGCTTCTCCTTGCCGCCGAGGAGGCAGTCGCCGGGGATCCGGACACCGTCGAGGACGACCTCGGCGGTGTGCGAGGCCCGGATGCCGTGCTTCCGGAACTTCTGGCCCTGGCTGAGGCCCGGGGTGCCCGGCGGGACGATGAACGAGGCGTGCCCCCGGGTGCCCAGCTCCGGGTCGACGACGGCCACGACCACATGGACATGGGCGATGCCGCCGTTGGTGGCCCAGGTCTTGGTGCCGTCCAGCACCCATTCGTCCCTGGCCTCGTCGTACACCGCGCGGGTCCGCATGGCGCCGACATCGGATCCGGCGTCGGGTTCGGAGGAGCAGAAGGCCGCGACCCGCACCTCGTCCGGGTCCCCGTACATCTGGGGGATCCAGGTGCCGACCTGTTCGTCGGTGCCGTTGGCGAGGACACCGACGGCGGCGAGCCCGGTGCCGACGATGGAGAGGGCGATCCCGGCGTCGCCCCAGAACAGTTCCTCCATGGCGACCGGGATACCGAGGCCGGTGGGGTCGAAGTACTGCTGGGCGTAGAAGTCCAGGGAGTAGATGCCGATCTTGGCGGCCTCCTGGATGACGGGCCAGGGCGTCTCCTCGCGTTCGTCCCACTCGGCGGCGGCCGGGCGCATCACATCCGCGGCGAAGCCGTGCAGCCAGTCCCGCACCTGCTTCTGCTCGTCGTTCAGCTCGAACCCGAACGTCGCCATATCGCCTCCAGCGCAGCCGTCACCAGCGCGAGTTACTCGCGGTAACGAGAGTCTGTTACCGGGTGGTAGAGCCTGTCAACAGATCCGGTGCCCGGCCGGCCGCACAGCGGAGGGTGTTAGTTTGCGCAGGCGTCAGGCATATCGCACGGGCGGGGAGAACGACCTATGGAGACCACACGGCAGCCGGCCGACCAGGACCGGTCGGCCCAGCAGCGCCGCCGCGAACTGCTGGAGGCGGCGGACCGCGTGGTGCTGCGGGACGGCCCCGGCGCGTCCATGAACGCCATCGCCGCCGAGGCCGGCATCACCAAGCCGATCCTCTACCGGCACTTCGGCGACAAGGGCGGCCTCTACCGGGCGCTGGCCAAACGGCACACCGACGCCCTGCTGGACTCGCTGCGCGCCGCTCTCGACGCTCCCGCCGACCGGCGGCGGCGGGTGGCGGCCACTCTCGACACCTATCTCGCCGCCATCGAGGCACGCCCCCAGGTGTACCGCTTCCTGATGCACCCGGCGGAGGTCCCCGCGGCAGCGCCGGCCGCGGGCACTGCCCCGGGTACCGCCGACCCGGAGCCCCGGCCGGAGTCCGGCTTCGACGTCGGCCGGCACTCCGCGCCCCTGCTGCGCCGCCTCGGTGAAGAACTGGCCCAGGTCATCGGGGAGCGGGTGGACCTCGGGCCGGACGGGGCCCGGCGGGCCCGGGTCTGGGGCCACGGCATCGTCGGCATGATGCACGCGGCCGGCGACTGGTGGCTCGGCGAGCGTCCGTGCTCCCGGGCCGAGCTGGTCGCCGACCTCACCGACCTGCTGTGGGGACGGCTCTCCTCGGTCGCCGACCGGGACGGCAGCCCCGGCTTCTGAGCGGCCCGCCGCACCCGGTCGGACGGCGTACGGGGGCCTACGCCCAGGGAGCCCGCGCGACCGCGCGCAGCAGCCTGGTACGGCGCAGACCGGTGAGCCGGTCCGCGTACACCACCCCGTCGAGAT
This sequence comes from Streptomyces sp. NPDC003691, assembly GCF_053981115.1. Lineage (NCBI taxonomy): Bacteria > Bacillati > Actinomycetota > Actinomycetes > Kitasatosporales > Streptomycetaceae > Streptomyces > Streptomyces sp. NPDC003691. Next base: position 52,147 of record NZ_JBSFNQ010000043.1, read on the forward strand.
GGTCCGTCTCGTGCTGGAGGCAGCGGGCGAAGAACCCGGTGCCCTCGACCCGCACCGGCACTCCGGCGACCGTGAAGCCCTCGACGACCGCCCGGTCGTACCGCGGCGTACCCGCTTCCAGACCGGGCAGCGAGAGACAGCCCTCGGGCCCGCGCAGCTCCAGCCCGTCGGCCTCGACCAGGCGGGGATTGACCAGATGCCCGAGGTGGCGGACGTCCTCGTCGTCCGGGCAGTCGTAGACGAACACCCGGAGCCCCACGCCCACCTGATTGGCCGCCAGGCCCACACCGCGGGCCGCGTACATCGTCGCGAACAGGTCCTCGACGAGCCGGTGCAGCTCCGGTCCGAAGTCGGTGACGGTCTCGCAGGGGGCGTGCAGTACGGGATCGCGGAACAGGCTCACTGGCCGTACGCGTCCGGAACTGCCGGGGATCGGCCGGTTTCGCATGGGCGCAAGGGTACGTTCCGGCCGCCCCGGTCCGCGTGGCGCGGTGCCGCGGTAGGGCTGCCGGTCCGGACCTGGATAGGCTGGGGTCGACCGATGCAAGGAGGATCAAGGACCATGGCAGGCACATCGGAGCCACTGACGCCCCGCGCCAAGATCGCCGTGACGGCCGGCAAGGCCGCGGCAGCGGTGTCGCGCGCGGCCGGACGCGGCAGCGGTTCGGTGATCGGCGGCCGGGTCGCGCTCAAACTCGACCCCGATCTGCTGGGGCGGCTGGCGCAGCACCTGGACGTCGTCCTCGTGTCGGCCACGAACGGCAAGACGACGACCACCCGGCTGATCGCGGAGGCCCTGCGGGCCGCCGGGCCGGTGGTCTCCAACGCGCTGGGCGCGAACATGCCCGCGGGCATCACCTCCGCACTCGCGGGCGGCTCGGACGCCAAGTTCGGCGTCATCGAGGTGGACGAGAAGTATCTGGCGGGTGTGGCACGCGATGTGACGCCGAAGGCCATCGCCCTGCTCAACCTCTCCCGGGACCAGCTGGACCGGGCCGCCGAGACCCGGATGCTGGCGGAGAAGTGGCGCGAGGGCCTCGCGGGCACCAAGGCCGTCGTCATCGCCAACGCGGACGATCCGCTGGTGGTGTGGGCCGCGTCCTCCTCGCCTCATGTGGTGTGGGTGGCCGCCGGACAGGAGTGGAAGGACGACGCCTGGTCGTGCCCCGCCTGCGGCGGTGTGATGCAGCGCCCGGGCGACGACTGGTTCTGCGGCGAATGCGGCTTCCGGCGTCCCGCGCCGAGCTGGGTGCTCCACGGCGACCACGTACTCGACCCGCACGGTTCGGCCTGGCCGATCCACCTCCAGCTGCCGGGCCGCGCCAACAAGGCGAACGCGGCGACCTCGGCGGCCGTCGCGGCCTGCTTCGGGGTGCCCCCGCAGGTGGCCCTGGAACGGATGTATCAGGTCCAGGCGGTGGCCGGCCGTTACGACGTGGTGAACTTCCAGAACCGTGAGCTGCGGCTGCTGCTGGCGAAGAACCCCGCCGGATGGCTGGAGACCTTCTCGCTGATCGACCCGCCGCCGACCCCGGTGATCCTCTCGGTGAACGCGCGCGGCGCCGACGGTACGGACACGTCCTGGCTGTGGGACGTCGACTACACCCGGCTCGCCGGGCATCCGATCATGGTGATCGGCGACCGCCGGCTGGACCTGGCCGTCCGGCTGGAGGTCGCGGGCCTGGACTTCCGGGTCTGCGACACCGTCGACGACGCCGTCGCCATGGCGCCGCCCGGCCGGATCGAGCTGATCGCGAACTACACCGCGTTCCAGGACGTCCGCCGCCGCGTGGGCAACTGACCGCAGGACCTCCGGAGAACCGAGAAAGGCTACATCCAGCATGGCCGACAACAGCCTGCGTCTGGTCTGGGTCTACCCCGACCTGCTGTCCACCTACGGCGACCAGGGCAACGCCCTGGTCGTGGAGCGGCGGGCCCGGCAGCGCGGCCTCGACGTCCAGCGGGTCGACGTCCGCAGCGACCAGCCGATCCCCACGTCCGGCGACATCTATCTGATCGGCGGCGGCGAGGACCGCCCGCAGCGGCTGGCCGCCGAGCGGCTGCGCCGCGACGGCGGGCTGAACCGGGCCGCCGAGAACGGCGCGATCATCTTCTCGGTCTGCGCGGGCTACCAGATCCTCGGGCACGAGTTCATCAACGACCTCGGCCAGCGGGAGCCGGGCCTCGGGCTGATCGATGTGATCTCGACCCGTGGCGAGGGCGATCGCTGCGTGGGCGACGTCCTCGCGGACATCGACCCCCGGCTCGGGCTGCCGCAGCTCACGGGATTCGAGAACCACCAGGGCATCACCCACCTCGGCCCGACCGCGCGGCCGTTCGCCCGGACCGTACTGGGCCGTGGCAACGGCACCGGCGACGGTACGGAGGGCGCGTACAACGACACCGTGTTCGGTACGTACATGCACGGCCCGGTGATGGCGCGCAATCCGCAGATCGCCGATCTGCTGCTGAAGCTGGCGCTGGACGTGAACGCGCTGCCGCCGGTGGACGACCGCTGGTACGAGGCGCTGCGCAACGAGCGGATCACCACGGCCACCCAGCCCGCCTGACCGCACCCGCACCCTGCGGACCGGGCCGGAGCAGGGTGCCGGAACCGGTCACCGATTCACTGGCGCCGGTCGCCGGTCGCGACACCGTAGCCGCCGGGCTCCGGGCCTTGTGCCCGGAGCCCGGCGGAACGTTCTTCCGGGCCCGGCGGGGAAGGCCGGGGCGGGCGCGGGCCCGGTCCGGGTAGGTCACGGACCGGGTGCGGCGGCCCCGCTCCGCACCCCGCCGCGGGCACCGGCGTCCCAGCAGGCGGACGCCCCATTCGGCCCGCGCCCCCGCGCGCCGGTAGGGTGAGAGAGATCCAGCCGGACGACGTGGTCCGGGAGTCGGCCCACGTTGCAAAGGTAATTCGGGCAATGCGCATTGGTGTGCTCACTTCCGGAGGCGACTGCCCCGGTCTGAACGCCGTCATCCGGTCCGTCGTGCACCGCGCGGTCGTCGACCACGGCGACGAGGTCATCGGCTTCCACGACGGCTGGAAGGGCCTGCTGGAATGCGATTACCGCAAGCTCGACCTGGACGCGGTGGGCGGCATCCTCGCCCGCGGCGGCACCATCCTGGGCTCCTCCCGGGTCCGGCCGGAGCATCTGCGGGACGGCGTCGAGCGGGCCAAGGGCCACTGCGCCGACCTGGGGCTCGACGCGGTGATCCCGATCGGCGGCGAGGGCACCCTCAAGGCCGCCCATCTGCTCTCCGAGGGCGGGCTGCCGATCGTCGGCGTCCCGAAGACCATCGACAACGACATCGCCGCGACCGATGTGACCTTCGGTTTCGACACCGCCGTCGGCGTGGCGACCGAGGCCTTGGACCGGCTCAAGACCACCGCCGAATCCCATCAGCGGGTACTGATCGTCGAGGTCATGGGCCGCCACACCGGCTGGATCGCCCTGCACTCCGGAATGGCCGCGGGTGCCCATGCGATCGTCGTCCCGGAGCGGCCGTTCGACATCGAGGAGCTGACCAAGCGGGTCGGCGCCCGGTTCGAGGCGGGCAAGCGGTTCGCGATCGTCGTGGTCGCGGAGGGCGCGAAGCCCCGTGAGGGCACCATGGCCTGGGACGAGGGCGGCAAGGACGTCTACGGCCACGAGCGGTTCGCCGGAGTCGCCCGGCAGCTCTCCAACGAGCTGGAACTGCGCCTGGGCAAGGAGGCGCGTCCGGTGATCCTCGGCCATGTGCAGCGCGGCGGTACGCCGACCGCGTACGACCGGGTCCTGGCGACCCGGTTCGGCTGGCACGCGGTGGAGGCGGCGCACCGGGGCGAGTTCGGCATGATGACGGCGCTGCGCGGCACGGACATCACGCTGGTACCGCTGGGCCGGGCCGTGGAGACGCTCAAGACCGTCCCGGACGCCCGCTACGACGAGGCGGAGTGCGTGCTCTAGTCCGTTCCCGCTCGATTCCCCGCGATTCACGCGATTCCGCGCGTTTTCGTACGGTGAACCGCCCCCGGCCGAAACCTCGGCCGGGGGCGGTTCTACTCTGGTTCGGCACAGCACGACCAGCAGAATCAGGAGCCGTCGGATGGATCACAGCGAACACGGCACGTCGATGGACCTGCCGCCGTTCACGCTGGAGCGGGGGCTGGAACTCTCCCCCGACCCGTTCTTCCTGATCGGCTCGCTGGTGGCGCTCGCGCTCTACGGCTGGGGAGTGACCCGGCTGGTCCGGCGGGGCGACTCCTGGCCCGTGGGCCGTACGGTCTTCTTCGTCGTCGGTGTGCTGACCGTGCTGCTGGCGATGTGCACCAAGCTGAACGACTACGGCATGGTCATGTTCAGCGTGCATATGGTCCAGCACATGATCATCAGCATGGTCTCGCCGATCCTGCTGCTGCTCGGCGCTCCCGTGACGCTGGCCCTGCGGGCGCTGCCGGTGGCGGGCCGGGGCCGGAAGGGCCCCCGGGAGCTGCTGCTGATGCTGCTGCACAGCCGGTACATGCGGATCATCACGCACCCCGCCTTCACGATCCCGCTGTTCATCGCGAGCCTCTACGGGCTCTACTTCACCCCGCTCTTCGACTATCTGATGAGCTCGCAGCCGGGCCATATCGCGATGATGATCCACTTCCTCGCGGTCGGCCTGGTCTTCTTCTGGCCGATCATGGGCGTGGACCCGGGTCCGCACCGGCCGGGCTATGTGATGCGGATGCTGGAACTGTTCGCGGGCATGCCGTTCCACGCCTTCTTCGGTATCGCGCTGATGATGGCCAGCACGCCGATGGTGGGGACGTACGACAGCCCTCCGGCGTCGCTCGGTATCGACGCCCTCTCCGACCAGCACGCGGCCGGCGGTATCGCCTGGGCGTTCAGCGAGATCCCCTCGGTGCTGGTGCTGATCGCGCTGGTCTTCCAGTGGTACCGCTCGGACCAGCGGCAGGCCCGCCGCAAGGACCGGGCCGCGGACCGGGACGGCGACAAGGAGCTGGCGGCGTACAACGCCTATCTGGCCCGGCTGCACGGACGCGGCGGCGGCAGCGCGGCCGCGTCGGGCGCGGGCGCCGGGGCGGGCCGGAAGGCCCCGGCCGGCGAGGGCGAGGCCGCACCGACCGCGGCGGGCGCCGCGGCGAGCACAGGTGCCGGTACGGGTACGGGCGCGGGTACGGCCGAAGCCTCCGGAACCGGACCTGCCGCGGCCGGCCGGTAGCGCCCGGCCCCCCTCCCGGGTGACGATGGCGGTGGCCGCGTTCGTCGTCCGAGGAGGGCGCTCATGCCCGGATCCACGAGAACGATGGGTGTCATCACCGTCGCAGCACTGGTGGCGGTGACCGCTTATACGGTGGCGCTCGGCAGCAACGGCTGGCTCTGGTTCGGCTGGGTGGTGCTGGGGCTGCTGACCGTGGGAATGATCGCCGCCCGGAACTGACCGGACGCACCCTCCGGCAGCCTGCGTGCGGCCCCCACGGGCGGCAGAGTGGCCCGGGGGTCGTCGTCCCGGCGGGCCCGCCCGCGGCGGTCCACGGTACGGGTGAACCAGATGACCTTGCCGTCGTCCGTACCGCAGGTGCCCCAGCTGTCGCTGAGCCTGCCGACGGTGGCGAGGCCGCCGCGGGCCGGGCTGGAGCTGGTCAGCCGGGGCATCCGGGGGTCGCGGTCGGCGACGGACGCGCTCAGTCGCCGCCCGCACCAGCGCAGCTCGACCACGCAGGTCGGATCGCCGGGAACGTGCTGGACGACATTGGCTATCAGCTCGGCCACGGCCCGGCAGACCGGGCCGATATGGGATTCGAGGTCCCAGTGCCGCAGATGGGCCGCGAGGATCCGCCGGATCTGCGGGATCCGCTCCCGGGTCGCCCGCACCTCCATGCGGTAACGGCATTCCGGCTGACCGTGACCGTGCATGACCATGCTCCTCACCGCGCCGGTCCGGAGCCTCCCGGCCGTCGGAACCCCGAGAGTGACGGAGAGTGCCCGACCGGCGCTTCCGGGTCACGGTCCAGGGTGACCCCGGGAGCCCGGGCCCGCAACAGCGGACACGGCGGCGGTACGGAGGGGAGTGTCCGTACCGGAACCGCGGCGCGCCGGTACGGAGCGGGGCCACCGGTGCCCGCGCCCGGGGCGCCGGCAGTGCGGTCCGGGGCGTCCGCGCCGGTGACCGGGCCACCACCGGACGCATAAAATGACCGGGTTCGAGAATTCCGTGTGACCAGGGGCGCTCAGCCCGGATCCCGTACTGACCGGCCCTCTGCTGAAGGAGCACCCCGACGTGTTCTACAACGTGCTCAAATACGTTCTTCTGGGGCCGCTGCTGCGGTTGCTGTTCCGGCCCCGGATCGAAGGGCTGGAGCACATTCCGGAGGAGGGCGCGGCGATCGTCGCGGGCAACCACCTGTCGTTCTCGGACCATTTCCTGATGCCCGCCATCCTCAAACGGCGGATCACGTTCCTGGCGAAGGCGGAGTACTTCACCGGCCCCGGCCTCAAGGGCAGACTGACCGCCTTCTTCTTCCGCAGCGCCGGCCAGATCCCGGTGGACCGCTCCGGCAAGGACGCCGGGCAGGCCGCGATCCGTGAGGGACTCGGCGTCCTGAGCAAGGGCGAACTGCTCGGCATCTATCCGGAGGGCACCCGCTCCCACGACGGCCGCCTCTACAAGGGCAAGGTCGGTGTCGCGGTGATGGCGCTGCGCGCCGAGGTGCCGGTGATCCCCTGCGCGATGGTCGGCACCTTCGAAATCCAGCCGCCCGGCCAGGTGCTGCCGAGAATCAAGCGGGTCACGGTCCGTTTCGGCAAGCCGCTGGACTTCTCCCGGTACGCCGGTCTCGAGGAGGAGAAGGCGATCCTGCGCGCGGTGACCGACGAGATCATGTACGCCGTACTCGAACTCTCCGGCCAGGAGTACGTCGACCGGTACGCGGCCGAGGTCAAGGCGGAGGCCGAGGCGGCGAAGAAGGCGGGCAGGCGATAGGCCGCAGGCGGTTTTCGCCCGGACCGTCTCGACGACCGGATGAGGACGGCGGCGAAGCGGAATCCGGTGAACACCGGGTTCCAGGTCTCCCGCCAACCGGCTCCGCATAGGGTCGGAACGTGGCCGAATCACGCGGAACCGGGCTGGACCTGCACCTCGACGTGGCACGCGGGCCGGGTGTGGGCCGGGCCCTCACCCGGGCGCTCCGCGAGGCGGTCCGCTCCGGACGGCTGGCCCCCCGCACCCGGCTCCCCGGCAGCCGCAGCCTGGCCGCGGACCTCGGACTGTCCCGCGGCACCGTCGTCGAGGCCTACGCCCAACTGATCGCCGAAGGCCGGCTGACCGGCACGGCCGGAGCCGGTACCCGGGTCGCCGACAACCCCGCCGGGCCGCCGCCCCCGGACAGCCCCGCCGCCGGTGCCGTCACGGAGACCGCGCCCGCCGGCCCGGCGTCACCGCGCCCGGCCACCGACCTGCGGCCCGGCCGGCCCGACCTCGGCTCCTTCCCGAGAACGGTATGGGCCTCGGCTCTCCGCCGCGCGCTCACCACCGCCCCGGACCACGCCTGGGACTATGGCGACCCGGCCGGACAGCCGAGACTGCGGGCGGCCGTCGCGGCGTACACCGCCCGCACCCGCGGCGTACGCGCCGACGCCGACGCGATCGTCGTCACCTCGGGGTTCTCCCACTCCCTGGCCGTTCTCGGACGCGCCCTGCACGGCATCGGAGTCCGCCGCGTCGCCACCGAGGACCCCGGGCTGGCCCGGCACCGGGACCTCCTGCGCGCGGCGGGCCTCGCCCTCGCGCCGCTGCGCGTCGACCACGCGGGCGCCGATCCGGCGAGCCTCCCCGGCGACGCGGGGGCCGTACTCCTGACTCCCGCGCACCAGCACCCGTACGGCGTGGTCCTGGCGCCCCGTCGCCGTGCCGCCTTCCTCGGACTGGCCCGCCGCCGCGGCGTCTTCCTCATCGAGGACGACTACCACGGCGAGTTCCGCTACGACCGGGGCCCCGTCGGCGCCGTGCAGGGGCACGCCCCCGACCATGTCGTCTTCGCGGGAAGCGCCAGCAAGGCCCTGGCCCCGGGCATGCGCCTGGGCTGGCTGGCCGTGCCCGCCGCCCTGCGCGACCCGGTGCTCCGCGCGGTCCGCGATCTCGGCGCGGAACCCCCGGCCGTCGACCAGCTCGCCTTCGCCGACCTCCTGGAACGCGGCGACTACGACCGGCATATCCGGCAGGCCCGCCTGGCCTACCGGCGCCGCCGCCGCGAACTCGCGGCGCGCCTCCCCCTCCCGCCGGCCGGTGTGGAGGCGGGACTGCACGCCCTCGTCCCGGTCGGGTCCGCCGAAGCCGAACACCGGGCAGTCGCTGTGGGCCGGTACGCGGGACTGATCCTGGACGGCCTCCATACCGCCGGATACTGGCACGAACCCTCCGACGACCACCCGGCCGCACTTGTCCTCGGCTACGCCACTCCGCCCCCGCACGCCTGGCGCGGCGCCCTCGACGCCCTCACCGGACTCCTCGCCACGACGGCGGACTGAAGCGGGGGCGACCCGGTCGTACGGAACACGTTCACGGTCACGCCTTCCCGCCGGTCGGGGAACGCGGCGCCCGCAGGTGCCGCCGGTCGTCGAGTTCCGCCTGGTCGACGAGTGTCAGCATCGGCTCGCCCGGGACGCCGAGCATGACGACGGCGAAGCGGGTCCACGCGTCCGCGAGGTTGTTGCCCGCCTGGTAGTGGATGACATCGCCGCCGGGCTCCCAGAAGGCCTCGCCGGCCCGGACGACGCGCTCCGGCTCGCCTTCGAGTTCGAACACCAGCTCTCCTTCGACGAGATAGCCGAAGACCGGGCCGGAGTGGCGGTGCGGCGGGGTACCGGGATCGCCCGGCGGAAGTTCGACGGTCATGGTCATCACCTCGGCGCCCTCGGGAATGAACGGTGGCGTGAGCTGCATCAGATGGTTGAGAAGGGGCATGCCCGGAACGCTAGACCGCCACCGGTACGCCCGACCGGACCGGTCGGGCGCGGATCCCCTGGACCGGTTCGCCGCCGCACAGCAGAGAGGGGCGGCCGGAGGATCCGGCCGCCCCTTCACCCGTTCGGAACCCCGGGCGGGGTTCCGGGCCCGGGCTACGGCTTGGGTGCCGCGTGCGGGTCGCAGGTCACGTTGCGGCTGTCCAGCGTCCCGTTGAGGAGATAGGCGTCGACGCGCTGGTTGACGCACGGGTTGGCGATCCCGGTGACACCGTGCGAGCCGGCGTTCTTCTCCAGGATCAGCCGGGAGCCCTTGAGCCGCTTCTGCAGCTCGTAGGCGCCGCCGACCGGGGTGGCCGCGTCCCGCTCGGCCTGGACGATCAGGACCCCGGGCAGTTCCTTGCCCGGCCGGACCTCGACAGCCGGGCCCTGACGGGTCGACCAGGTGGCGCAGGGCAGGTTCATCCAGGCGTTGGACCAGGTCAGGAACGGGTAATCCCGGTGGAGCCGGGTGTTGTCCCGGTCCCAGGTGCGCCAGTCGGTCGGCCACTTGGCGTCCGCGCACTCGACGGCCGTGTAGACCGCGTTGCTGTTCTCGGAGCGGGCGTTGCCGGCGGTGTCCGTCATATCCGGGGCGGCGGCGTCGACCAGCGCCTGGGTGTCACCGGCGACGTACTTGCTCCAGATCCGGGCGATGGGGGCCCAGGAGGAGTCGTAGTAGGGCGCGCCCTGGAAGAAGGAGATCAGCTCGGCCGGGCCGACGACCCCGCCCAGCGGCTACTTCTTCGCGGTGGCGCGCAGCTTCTGCCACTGCGCCTCGACCTTCGCCGCGGTGTCGCCGATGCCGTAGGTCGCGTGGTTGGCCGCGACCCACTCCTTCCAGTCGTTCCACCGCATCTCGAAGGCGACGTCCTGGTCCAGGTTGGCCTGGTACCAGATCTTCTTCCGGGACGGGTTGACGACGCTGTCGACGACCATCCGGCGGACATGGCCGGGGAACAGCTCCGCGTAGACGGCGCCGAGATAGGTGCCGTAGGAGACGCCGAGGAAGTTCAGCTTCTTCTCACCGAGGGCCGCCCGCATGACATGGAGGTCCCGCGCGGTGTTGGCGGTGGTCATATGCGGCAGCATCCAGCCGCTGCGCTCGGCGCAGCCGGCGGCGTACTCGGCCGCGAGCTTCCGCTGGGCCCGCTTGTCGGCCTCGCTGTCGGGCACCGGGTCGGCCTTGGGGGCCTTCACGAACTCCTGGGGGTCGACGCAGGAGATCGGGGTGGAGCGCCCGACGCCGCGCGGGTCGAAGCCCACAAAGTCGTACGCCTTGGAGGTGTTCACCCAGAGCGGGTTCTTGCTGGTGACCCGGACCGGGAAGCGCAGCCCGGAGCCGCCGGGGCCGCCGGGGTTGTAGATCAGGGCGCCCTGGCGTTCGGCCGGGGTGCCGGTGTGGCCGATACGGTCGACGGTGAGGGTGATCTGACGCCCGTTCGGGCGCTTGTAGTCGAGCGGTACGGTCACCGTGCCGCACTGGATGGGCTTCGGAAGCCCCCAGTCGGTGGGACAGTCCGCCCAGTCGATGCCCTTGTCGGCGGCCCGGTCGGCGGCGATCTGCACACCGCGCGTCTCGGACGTACCACCGCGGCCGCTGTCGGCGCTGGCGACGGGTGCGGTTATCGCTCCTGCGACCAGGGTGCCCGCCATCAGAGTGCCGGCCGAGCCGAGCGCTGCTGCGCGTCTCACGGAGAACTCCCCCTTTCCTTCTGTCGAGTTCTCCGCAGGATCCTTTCGTCTCGGGCGCAGCGCGAACAGATCGCACAGGTGTTTCTTTACCGAACCAATAACCGGTGAGTGAGGTACCGCTGAGCGGTACAGCCTCCGGGGCGAGCGCCCGGCGCCGGGAGCCGGGGTTCGGGAGTCGCCGTTCAGGAAGCGTCGTTCAGGAGCCGGGGGCGCGGTGTTCGGCCGTGAGCCCGAAGCGGCCGGCCCCGGGGGCACTCTGGGGCGCGGGCCCGCCGAGCGCGGAGACGGCGGAGATCATCTGCTCGCCCTCCTCCTCGCCGATCCGTTCCAGCCGTTCGAGGTCGGCGGCGGAGACCAGCGCCACGAGCGGCTTCCCGTGCCGGGTCACGACCACGCGCTCGCCGCCGTACACCACGCGGTTGATCAGTTCGGCCAGCTCGGCGCGGGCTTGCGTCACGGGAATCTCGTAGGCCATGCCCCTCAGCTTAATCGGCGCCCCCGGCGGCCACACGCCCCGGACGCAGTCCCGGCGCGCGGCCGCCACTCCGCTCGCTCAGCGCGAAATCCCCCTCCCCACCTGGCACTTCACCTCTCCTTCCAGTCGCTCGGCCACCATCTTCACTCTGTACGTCCTGTACATTTTTTACGGATGCGGGCCGGTGGCCGCCGCCCGCCCAGGCCCGAGGAGAGGTACGTCATGAACCGCCCCGTCGCCCGCCCCGCCGCCCGCTACGTGCTGCCGCAGTTCACCGAGCGCACCTCGCGGGGCACCCGCACCCTCGACCCGTACAGCAAGCTGCTGGAGGAGCGGATCGTCTTCCTCGGCACCCCGGTGGACGACACCGCGGCCAATGACGTGATCGCCCAGTTCCTGTATCTCGAATACGCCGACCCCGACCGGGACATCGCCCTCTACCTCAACTCCCCCGGCGGCTCCCCGAGCGCGATGCTGGCGATTCACGACACGATGCAGGCGGTGACCTGCGAGGTGGAAACCACCTGCCTCGGACAGGTCGCGGCGGCCGCGGCACTGCTGCTGGCGGCCGGGACCCCGGGCAAGCGGATGGCCCTTCCGGGCGCCCGGGTGGCGCTCCGCCAGCCCGCGCTGGACGAACCGGTGCGGGGCACGCCGTCCGATCTGGAGATCGAGGCGCGGGAACTGCTGCGGGTGCGCGCACTGACGGTGGATCTGCTGGCCGGGTACACGGGCCGGGAGCGGGACCGGGTCGCGGCCGATCTGGAGCGGGACCTGTTTCTCGACGCGGCGGGCGCCAGGGAGTACGGACTCGTGGACCATGTGATCGGCAGCCGCAAGGCCCGGGGAACCGCGGGCGCGCCCGCCGGCGGCCCGCGGTGACGCCGGCGGCACCGCGGCCCGAACAGCCGCCGCTCCCCGCGCTGACCCGCGCCGAGGCCGAGCTGATCGACGCCTATCTCGCCGTCGCCGATCTGGTCGGCCGGATCAACCCCACCCGCTCCGAGCACACCTACGGCGCGCTGCGCGCGGCCCAGGCCCTGGTGAGCCGGTCCGCCGAACTCCGGGACGCGCTGACCCTGATGCACCGGCGCGGGGAGAGCGAGCTGCACAACGCCACGCTTGCCCACGCACTGCGCGTCCTGGACGGCGAAAGGCGGACATTACGGGTCACGATTCCACCCGGCACTCCGCGCTGACGGTTCGCCGTCCACTCGTCAACCGCCGTTCGAGTGGGATATCACCTCCCTCAATCGGTGGAGCCGAACCCGCGGTAACACCTACCGTCGAGTTGCGACGGAACGACGATCCCTCTAGCGGAAAGTCCTACTCCCGCGCTGGTACGGGGCCCTGTGGCCGCCCTTTCCGGGCGTCGAGCCAGGGCGTGTTCATACGAACGGCGCATTCGTGTTGAAACTCACATATCGCCGTTTTGACTTCGAAATCCGGCAGTCGGTGGGTCAAGATCCCTGGGACGACAAGCCCCCGTCACCTCGGCGGGGCGGTCCGGGCGGACGCCGAGTCCTGCCGCCGTTCCGGACTACTGGTCGACAGAAGTGCATCGGCAGGAGTGGAGGACCCAGGCAGTACGGAACAGCCGGAGCGATCGATCCGGAGGTTCCTCGGGGTGAAGCCGCGTCAGCGGCCGGGCACCTTCGTCCGCCCGAACCCGACAGGTCATCCTTCACAGGCGGCTGACGAAGGGTTGCGCATGAATGCGCAGAAAAACGTCCCGTCCCTGCTCGGCCGGGCGGGCGCGGTGTCCGCTCTGACCGTCGCGGCACTCGGCGCCACGATGCTGGTGCCGGGCGGTACGCCCGAGGCACAGGCCGCTGCCACGGCGCACGCGGGGAAGGCTCTGAAGGTCGCCGCGTCCAAGAAGGGGGCTCCGTACAAGTACGGCGCGGCGGGCCCGTCCCGGTTCGACTGCTCGGGACTGACGGTCTACTCGTTCAAGAAGGCGGGCAAGAAGCTCCCGCGGACCGCTCAGCAGCAGTACAACAAGACCCGCAAGATCTCCGCGAAGTCGCGGAAGGCGGGCGACCTGGTGTTCTTCCACGGCGGCGGGGGTGTCTACCACGTGGGCATCTACGCCGGAAAGGGCAAGATCTGGCACTCGCCCAAGAAGGGGTCCTGGGTGAAGCTGGACAAGATCTGGAGCAAGAGCATCTCGTACGGCAGGGTTCGCTGACGGCCGGCAGAGCCGAGGCGGTGCCGGGGGCCCGGGACGGACGTCCCGGGCCCCCGGCCGTCCGTCACCCGCCCCCGGCACCGCGGTACGGTCCGCGGGGGCACCCGGCCCGGATCCCCGCGGCTGAAACCCCGGTCCTGCCTCCGGGCCCCTGCCGGAGCGGCCGCTCAGGGTCGGCCGGGGCCAGTCGGGGGTGCGGCGGCGGACGGGTTCCACGGCAGGGCGCTCCAGACCGTCTTGCCGCCCTCCGGCGTCGGAGTCACCGTCAGCCGGCCGCCGCTGTGGGCGGTGAGGCTGCGCACGATGACCATGCCCCGCCCGTTGTCCTGGCGGACGGCCGCGGGCAGCCGCTGCGGCCAGCGCGGATGGCTGTCCGTCACCCCGATCCGCAGTTCCTCGTCCCGCTCCAGCAGCAGGGTCACGGTGAAGGTGGGCGACTGGCCGAAGGTGTGCTGGACCGCGTTGGTGGTCAGCTCCGAGACGATCAGCCGGACGGTGTCCAGGGCGTCCGACTCCTCGGGCAGCCCCCACTCGGCGAGTACGCCCGTCACATGTCTGCGCGCCACCGACACCGAGGCCGGGTCGCTCGGCAGGGTGATCGAGCTCTCCAGGAGATCTGCCATGGCGACGCCGTCCTTTCCACCCGCGGCCGTGCTGTCCGAGTCGAAGCGGAGGCATGCGCGGACGGCCACGGCTCGCGCTGAGCGCCGGACTTCCCCATCCTCCCGCCGCAGGCACGATCCGCCAAGATCTGCGGACAACAGTCGCCCGAAGCGGTGAACTCTGCAACGCAAGACCGTTTTTAGCCATGCCGGGGCGCTTTGTCTACCCTCCGGCTGGACGGGACCGGCCTCCGGCCGGGCCGGGCAGGCGCTCCGGCCGGGCTCGGCGCCCTCTGCCGTCTCCCTCCGGCGGGCCGGAGCCTCCGGGCGTTCCCGGCCCGACGGCGGCCCCGTGCCCGGCCGGTTCCGGCCCTGGGCACATCCGGCGCGGGCGGGCGGCGGGGCCGTCGGGGCGCGGCCCGCCACCCGGACCCGTCCTCGGCCGGTTCCCGTACGTCCCGCTCCGGCCCGGAGTCTCACAGCCCGGAGTCCAACGGACCGGAGCGGGCCGCAGCAGGCCGGGCCGGAACCGCCCCGCGGCGGTCAGGGGGCGGGGTGGGACGCGCCCGGCGGGGCCGTGCGGACGACCGTCGCCACCGCCGCCGCGAGCTGTTCGTCCGTCAGGTCCGCACGGGCCGTCAGCCGCAGCCGGGAGATCCCGTCGGGCACGGACGGCGGCCGGAAGCAGCCCACCAGAAGCCCGGCCGAGCGGCAGTCCGCCGCCCAGCCCACGGCGGCCTCGGGTGAGGGCGCCCGTACCGACACCACGGCCGCGTCCGGCCGGGCGGCCGTCAGACCCGCCGCCGTCAGTCCGCCGTGCAGGGCTCTGGCGGCCGCCCGCACCCGCGCCGCGCGCTCCGGCTCGCGCGCCAGGATCCGCAGGGACTCCCGGGCCGCGCCGACCGCCGCCGGGGCCAGTCCGGTGTCGAAGATGAACGTCCGGGCGGTGTTCACCAGATGGCGGACGACCCGGGCCGGGCCCAGCACGGCACCGCCCTGGCTGCCCAGCGATTTGGAGAGCGTGACCGTGGCCACCACGCCCGGCGCGCCCGCGATCCCGGCGGCGTACGGGGTGCCGCGACCGCCCTCGCCGAGCACGCCGAGGCCGTGCGCGTCGTCCACCAGAAGCCCGGCGCCCCGCCCGGCCGCGATCCGGGCCAGCTCGGCGAGAGGCGCCGCGTCGCCGTCGACCGAGAAGACCGAGTCGGTGACGACCAGCGCCCGCTGCCCGGGACGGGCGTCGAGGATCTTCCGTACGGCGGACGGCTCGCCGTGGGCGGCGATCTCGGTCTCCGCCCGCGCCAGCCGGCAGCCGTCGACGATGGACGCATGGTTGGCCGCGTCCGAGACGATCAGCGCGCCGCGCCCGCTCAGCGCCGTGACGGCGGCCAGGTTCGCCGCATATCCGGACGCCAGCACGAGCGCCGCCTCGAAGCCGCAGTAGGCGGCCAGTTCGCGCTCGAAGTCGGCATGCAGCTCGGTGCTCCCCGTGACCAGCCGGGAGCCGGTGGAGCCCGCGCCCCAGTGGTGGGCGGCGGCCGCGGCCGCGGCGGTGACCCCGGGATGGCGGCTCAGCCCCAGATAGTCGTTGCCCGCGAGATCGAGCAGCGCGGAACCGGCGGCGCGGGGCCGGAGCGTCCGGGTCAGCCCGGCGCGCTCCCGGCGCGCGGATTCCTCGTCGAGCCAGCCGAAGGGGTCCTCGGGCATGGTGGTGTGCTCCCCCGCTTCTTCTCGTCCGGCTGCTCAGGCTGCTACGGCGGCGTGGCCGGCGACCGGTGGCGGCTCTGTCCCGCGCCGGTGCTTTTGTAGGCAGCGCACAGAGGCTAACCGGGTGCGCTCCCGCTCCACATGTGGTCATGCACACACTTCGCCGAAGGTCTGTTGTGAGATTCCGACTTTCCCGCGGACAGCTCCTTAGGCCAGGATCGGCGCCATGGAGCTTCTCGGCAGACTGGTGGAGAAGGGGCTGCGGCGCGAGCCGCCGACCCGGGACGAGGCGCTGGCGGTACTGGCGACCTCCGACGACGACGTGCTCGACGTGGTGGCCGCGGCGGGCCGGGTGCGCCGTCAGTGGTTCGGCCGCCGGGTGAAACTCAACTATCTGGTCAATCTCAAGTCCGGGCTCTGTCCCGAGGACTGCTCGTACTGCTCGCAGCGGCTCGGCTCGACCGCAGGCATCCTCAAGTACACCTGGCTGAAGCCGGAGGAGGCGTCGCAGGCCGCGGCCGCCGGGGTCGCGGGCGGCGCCAAGCGGGTCTGTCTGGTGGCGAGCGGGCGCGGTCCGACGGACCGCGACGTGGACCGGGTGTCGCGCACCATCGAGGCCATCAAGGAGGGCAACGAGGGCGTCGAGGTCTGCGCCTGTCTCGGTCTGCTCTCGGCGGGCCAGGCGGACCGGCTGCGCGAAGCGGGCGCCGACGCGTACAACCACAACCTCAACACCTCGGAGTCGACGTACGGGGAGATCACCACCACCCACACCTACGCGGACCGGGTGGACACCGTGCGGCAGGCGCAGACGGCAGGTCTCTCGGCCTGCTCCGGGCTGATCGCCGGAATGGGCGAGACCGACGAGGACCTCGTCGACGTCGTCTTCGCGCTGCGCGAGCTGGACCCCGACTCGGTCCCGGTGAACTTCCTGATCCCCTTCGAGGGCACGCCCCTGGCGAAGGAGTGGAACCTCACCCCGCAGCGCTGTCTGCGGATCCTGGCGATGGTGCGGTTCGTCTGCCCGGACGTGGAGGTACGGATCGCGGGCGGCCGCGAGGTCCATCTGCGGACCCTCCAGCCGCTGGCGCTGCACCTGGCCAACTCCATTTTCCTCGGCGACTACCTCACCAGTGAGGGACAGGCCGGCCGGGCCGATCTGGACATGATCGCGGACGCGGGCTTCGAGGTGGAGGGCGCCGGTACGACGACGCTGCCCGCGCACCGGTCCGACGGGCGCTCGGGCTGCGGCTCGCAGCAGGCCGGGGGCGCGACCGCGGGCTCCGGATGCGGCCCGGCCGGGGACACCGGCTCGGGCTGCGGCTCCGGCTGCGGTTCCGCGTGCGGTGCGGTCTGCGGCCACGGCGCGGAAGCCGGGGCCGGTGCAGGGGCAGGGGCCGGTGCAGGCTGCGGCGTACCCGCGGCGGCCGGTGCGGCCGCGGGGAGCCCCCCGGACGCCGGTACGGACCGGCCGGCCCCCGGTGCCGTACCGCGCACGGATCTGGTGACGGTACGCCGCCGGGGCGCGGGTACCGAGGTGGCGCCCAATGCCTGAACTGCCCGTCCGGGAGCTGCTGGCGCTCGACCGGGCGCACGTCTGGCATCCGTACGCGCCCATGCCGGGCCGTACCGATCCCCTGGTCGTCGCCTCGGCGTCCGGGGTGCGGCTGCGCCTCGCCGAACCCGTCCACGGCCGGGACGAGCTGATCGACGGCATGTCGTCCTGGTGGTCGGCGCTGCACGGCTACAACCACCCGGTCCTCAACGAGGCCGCGCGCGGCCAGCTGGACCGGATGAGCCATGTGATGTTCGGCGGGCTCACCCACGAGCCCGCCGTACGGCTCGCCGCCCGGCTGGTGGAGATCACCCCGGAACCGCTGCGGCACGTCTTCTTCAGCGATTCGGGCTCGGTCTCCGTCGAGGTCGCGGTGAAAATGTGCCTCCAGTACTGGCGCTCGGCCGGCCGCCCCGCCAAACAGCGGCTGCTGACCTGGCGCGGCGGCTACCACGGCGACACCTGGCAGCCGATGTCGGTGTGCGATCCCGACGGCGGGATGCACCAGCTCTGGTCGGGTGCGCTGCCGGAGCAGATCTTCGCCGACGCGCCGCCGCCCGGATTCGACGCGTACGACGAGACGTACGCCGCCCATCTGCGGGACACCGTGGCCCGCCACGCGCACGAGACGGCCGCGGTCGTCGTGGAGCCGGTGGTACAGAACGCGGGCGGGATGCGGTTCCACTCCCCCGCCTATCTGCGCGTGCTGCGCGAAGCCTGCGACGAGCACGGCGTACTGCTGGTCTTCGACGAGATCGCCACCGGCTTCGGCCGTACCGGGACACTGTTCGCCGCCGAACACGCGGGCGTCTCACCCGATGTGATGTGCCTGGGCAAGGCGCTCACCGGCGGCTATCTCTCGATGGCGGCGACCCTGTGCACTCCGGAGGTCGCCGACGGCATCTCCCGCGGCGAGTTCCCGGTACTGGCGCACGGCCCGACGTTCATGGCCAATCCGCTGGCCGCCGCGGTCGCGGACGCCTCCGTCGGACTGCTGCTGGAGCAGGACTGGGCCTACCAGGTCAAGCGCATCGAGACCGGGCTACGGGAGGGGCTCCTGCCCCTGGCCGAACTGCCGGGGGTCACCGGGGTCCGGGTCCTGGGCGCGATCGGAGTGGTGCAGCTCGACCGCCCCGTGGACATGGCCGCCGCCACGGCCGCGGCCGTCCGGGCGGGGGTCTGGCTGCGGCCGTTCCGGGATCTGGTGTACGTGATGCCGCCGTTCGTGACGGGCGACGAGGATCTGGGCACGCTCTGCGGGGCGGTCCGCGCGGCCGCGCTCGCGGCATGAGACGGGGGACGGGGATGGGGAGCGGTACGGCGCCGGATGTGGTGATCGTCTCCGGGACGGGCACCGAGATCGGGAAGACCGTGGTCACGGCCGCGGTCGCGGCACTGGCCCGGGCCGGGGGCCGGAGCGTCGCCGTGGTGAAGCCGGCCCAGACCGGGGTCGGCCCCGGGGAGCCGGGCGATATCGCCGAGGTGGCGCGGCTGGCGGGGCCGGTACACGGCGTGGAGCTGGCGCGCTTTCCGGAGCCGCTGGCCCCGGCCACGGCGGCACGGCGGGCCGGGGCCCCGGCCGTACGTCCCCGGGACGCGGCGGACGCGGTGGCGAAGGCCGCCGTGGAGCACGCTCCCGTCCTGGTGGAAGGCGCGGGCGGACTGCTGGTCCGGTTCGACGACGACGGAGGCACCCTCGCGGACACCGCAGCCCTCCTGGGCGCCCCGGTGCTGCTCGTCGTACCCGCCGGGCTCGGCACCCTCAACGGGGCGGCACTCACGGCCGAAGTGCTGCGCGCGCGGGGCATCGGCCTGCTCGGGCTGGTCGTCGGCAGCTGGCCGGCCGCCCCGGATCTCGCCGCCCGCTGCAATCTGACGGACCTCCCGACGGTCACGGGCGCCCCTCTGCTGGGCGCGGTGCCCGAGGGGGCGGGCGGCCTGCCCCCCGAGGTCTTCCGCGAGCAGGCGGCGGACTGGCTGGCGCCGGAGCTGGGCGGGCGGTGGGACGCGGGGGCGTTCACGGCCGGGGCCGTCGGGTGACGAGGGCCGCAGGGCGCCTCCCGCTGGGGTTCCTCGCCCCCGGGGCCCTGGGGTGTGCCGTGCCCGCGGGGTGCGGGCGGCTTCTGGGGGGGGGGCCCCGGGGCGGGGGGGTAGCAGTTGTGTTCTTTCGTCTTGTGGGGGTCGTCGGCCCCGCGTGGGCT